>CAMDKB010000366.1 GCA_945901195.1 Rhizobium sp. Q54 | reverse complement strand
ATCAAACGCTTCTTCACCACGGCACTCGCCCAGTATGATGCGCTCAGGTCGCATACGCAGTGCGTTCTTGACCAGTTCACGTTGCTTGATCTCGCCCTTGCCTTCCATGTTGGGCGGACGTGTTTCCATTCGCGCAACATGCATCTGCTGCAATTGAAGTTCAGCGGCGTCCTCGATCGTGATCAAGCGTTCCTTTTCGGAAATAAATGAAGACAACGCATTTAACATCGTCGTCTTGCCCGAACCAGTACCACCAGAAACAATGAGTGTTATGCGCGCAGCAACAGCTGCGCCCAACAACTCGGCCATCTGCGGACGTAAAGCTCCGATATCGACGAGTTTGTCGAGGCTGAATGGGCGTTTGGAAAATTTACGTATGGAGACAAGCGGACCGTCTACCGCGATTGGACGTACCGCCACGTTGACACGTGACCCGTCTGGCAGACGCGCATCACACATCGGCTGGGATTCATCGACACGTCTGCCGACACCCGAAACGATGCGATTCACAATCCTGATGAGATGGGCTTCATCGCGAAAACTTGATTGCACAGGTTCCAGCTGGCCGCGCCGTTCCACAAATATATGTTCATGCCCATTGATGAGGATGTCAGACACACTGGCGTCCCGCAACAAAGGCTCCAGAGGGCCCAATCCAACCATTTCATCGATGATTTCGTCGACCAACCGCCCAAGTTCCTGTTGCGTCAACGCCAGACGTTCCTGCAAAACGTATTGCGTGACAGCATCGTGAATTTGTGGCCGAACCTGCTCGATAGGCAGTTTTTCCATGGCCGCAAGGTTCATGTCTTCAAGCAATTTGTGATGCAACCTGACCTTGGCATCGAGCATCTTGCGGGACATCGCGTTAGCTGCATGGGCAGCACTCGCTTCGGCAAAGCTTGTCGTCTGTGGAATGATTACGCGTGCCGGCTCTTGCGAAACTTCCCCCTCCGGCGCGTCTTCTGCAGGTTCTTCGGCTGTGAAAGGCATCTCCGGCGGCGGCGCAACAATGGCAGGAGCTACAACAACCGGAGCCGCTGCAACCTCGCTACCGCTGATGTGAATTCGCGCCTGTCGAACACTTGAAAAACGACCTAACATTTGAGCCACACTTTCCAAATTGTCAGTCTAAGCAAAAACGATCTTGCGAAGCTCTGCGCTTACCGCATTTCCGGTTTTTACCGTTTCCAGCGACACGCCCCTGTCGATGGCTTCGCGCACCAAGGCATAGTTATTGCTCACTGTGCCAGCGAAACTGTCTTCGAGAACTCTTTCGACATCAGTCTTGCGAATGCCGCTCCCAAAGAAACTCTGCTTCTCGGCTCGATTCACAATCACGAGCGGTTTTGTTTCAGGCGACACCCTGGCGATAATCCGTTGAACCTCACGGCGGGCGCTGCGCAGACCCGGAACAGTCATATCAGTCACCACATAGACGCGATCCGAGGCGTGCAATATATCTTGCGTCCAGGGTTGCCACGTCCGGGGACCGTCAAGAATAACCAGATCAAACCGGCTTGCAATGATATCGAGCAGCCGCAAAACAGCTGCAACTGATATGTCGCCATTTTGTCCTACGCCGCAGATAGCGCTAAAAAGCACAAGGCCGCTTTGATGTTTGGACCCCATTACCTCAAGCAATTGACCATCCAGACGTTCACCATCTGGCCCGATCTCAGCCAGATCAAGACGCGGCTCAATATCCAGATGCGATGCACATGAATCATTGTAAAAATCGAGATCGACAAGACACGTTCGGAATTTATCTTCGCCTTCCGTTTTTGCATATTGAATGGCCGTTTCCACTGCGAGCGTCGTATTGCCAACACCTCCCGCAGCCGGGATAAAGGCGAAAATTTTGGCGGAATGATCTGACGCCTGATCGGCTGCGCCAAGAATACCGTTGCAGACTTGCGCAATGTCTTCAGCGCTCACCGGCTTTCGCAAGAAATCGCTGACGCGAATTTGCAGAAACCAACGGCTAACCGCATCGTCGAACGCTTCCGTCAGCACGATCACCGGCAGCGTGCCTGGAAATCGGGTCATGATTCCCTGCAGCGCTACAAGCTCATCGCGGTTGCCAGCGTCGAGATCGACAATCAGGATCGAGACGTCATTAAGCCGTGGCGATTGCACAACTTCGGTGATGCTTGCCTCAAATAACTCCAGCACCGCGGCATTCGATCGTGCAAACACAGACTTGAGTGTTTCCGACTGAGAGTTGTCGCGACTGACCAACAATATCTTACGAGCGGGCGCTAACATTTTTAGCTTTCCTCATCAATGACCAGTTGTAATCCCGCTGCTGGCTGCCACCAGGGACCCACCTGAGGAGCCGCTTGACGGCGAAGATGGCGCTGGAGCGGAGCCGCCCGGAGCTTGTGCGGTGCCATCCCGATAACGCTGCACCGGCGTGACAACCCGCTGCCCCATGGTGCGCGGACGGGTATTGAAACCTTCGCTGGGCCAGGGGTCGACCACATGGATCGCCTTGTTGACCGCTATCGCATCGCCTGCGCTCATGCTGATGCGGTCTTCACGGCTCATGTAATCGGCCGCACAACCACCAGCCAATCCAGCCATGCAAACAGTCAGAACCGTCAGCACACTTGTCTTGAGACGTTTCCTCATGGCCTATTTGCCTCCGTTCAAATCAAGTATGTGACCCACAGCATTGCGCGGCGGAACATTTGCATCTCGACGGGCCTGACGTGCAGTTACTTCCTGGCGACCAAGAACAAATCGATCCACGTCGTTGGCAGAACGTGTGTTGTCGAGCGGGGTTGCAAGCCTCTGGTTCGGCGCTGCCGGCCTGACAAGACGCGGCGTCACGATGATCGCAAGATCAGTTTCCTTGCGTTCAAAGGATTGCGACCGGAAGAGTGCTCCGATCACTGGCACACTGCCAATCCAGGGCAATTGCTTCACATTGTCTGCAGACATGGATTGCAGGAGACCTGCAATGGCAAAGCTTTGTCCGTCACGCAATTCGACAACCGTACTGGCACGCCTGACAACAAGGCTCGGCACAGTGCCCCCGCTGGTTCCCACAGAAGAGGTAAAGTCAATCTGGCTTACTTCAGGCGCGATCTTCAGATTGATCATGCCGTCAGCGAGCACAGTTGGCGTAAACGTCAAGCCCACACCAAATTTCTTGAACTCGATAGCAGGGGCCGACCCCAGAGCATTGGGCACAGGAAACGGAAATTCGCCGCCGGCGAGAAAGCTCGCCTCTTGCCCGGACATCGTAACGAGATTGGGCTCCGCCAGACGGCGACCGAGTCCCTTCTGTTCAAGTGCATCGATGATGACGTCAACCGTAGTCCCTTTTTGAAGGATGTTGCCGATGAAGGTGCCAAAGGGCGTCGAATTGGCGGCTGCGCCTGCAATGGTTCCTGTAACGCTGCGCCCGTTGATGTTCCAGTTCACGCCCAGATCCCGCCCCGCATTTCGCGACGCCTCAATGAAGCGGACCTCCAGCATCACCTGCTGGGATTGGGAAACGGTCATCGAGTTGATGACGTTCGGGCCAAACTGCTTTGCAATTGTCATCGCGCGCTCAGCTGCCGGAGCATCCTGAACCGACCCCGAGAGCTTTATACGGCCATTGATTGAAGCAACACGGATGCGCGATCCTGGCATCCTGCTCTGCAATTCTTTTTACAGCCTGTTTGAATTGGCTCCAACCTCGATTTCAATAGTTCCCACGAGCAGCTTGTCGCCATCATAGGCAGATACTGTCGTCGTGCCAGGCTTTTTTCCATGTACATAAAAGCTTTTGTTGGTGAGCGACATCACATCCGCAATGCCGGGATCGCCGACCACGAGATCCACGAATGAATTGGATGTGCGTAATGTCTCGGTGTTACCGATGGAAACAGTGACAGATGGTGAATCACTGCCTCGCTGCAATTGCACGATGCGTGAAGTTCCTGGAGCGCTTGCGGATGCCGTGCCGGCCAACGCCACCAGCATTCCCAGCCCCAGCACCGCCCAGACATTTGTCCAGCGATCCATTGACGCGCCGCAATGTAGTAAACACTGATATTTTCTGTTGGCGGATTTTGTCGGCTTTGACATACGTATCCCCTGATACCATTCAGACTTTGGCCGTTTCATCAACGCGCCCGGTCAACCGGTACGCTGTATTCTTCGCGCTTAATGCTACGGATCACGTTGACGGGTGTATTTCCAGAAGCCGCCCGCGCCACACCTTTGGCCTTGTCGTCGTTTGAGCCCAATTGGGAGCTGGAAAAGCGTTGCGGCGCCTCTGCGGTCGCCTCGCCCACCGGTCGCAGAATGAGAGACAGAGTGCCCACGTTATGAGCGACCGTTAGGCGCTGCGCCTGTTGTGTTGATACTTCCAGCGTGACAGCGCGAGCGACAGAGGGTTTGTCCAGCCGGTCATCTGCTTTCTGGTCGATGCCGAGCACTTTTATGTTTTGAAGAATGATGTCTGACACAGCATTGGATTCGCCGTCCTTGCGGGTCAGCAGAACATCCACGCGGTCTCCCGGCAAAATAAAGCCTGCTACGCCGACGATATCGTCCACACGCACTGTTGTCGCTTTTTTCCCGTCTTCGATGATCGCTGCCAGATTCGCCTTTTGCCCCAGGGGAATCGGGTGAATAAAAATTCTCACGCGGCAACGAGGCTGGCGAGGTAGTCGTCGTCCCATCCGGCGGCCTTGCGGCGCAGACGGATGGAACTCTTTCCCGGAGCCACGCGCAGTAGATTGCAGGCGACGCGCCGGCAGG
>CAMDKB010000365.1 GCA_945901195.1 Rhizobium sp. Q54 | reverse complement strand
CAGAAAACTCCTTCGGCGCAAAATAGCCGCAGAAGCTGACAACGGTCAGTTCCGGCATCCCCAGCTCCTTTGCAGTGGGGACGTTCGGCAATTGTGGCGCACGTTCCCCGTTGAGCACAGCGACGACGGTTGCCTGTCCCGATTCCAGCAAGGGCGACAGACTCGCAAATGAGGTTGCGTAAGCCTGAATCCGGCCCTGGCCGACGTCCTGCAAGGCCGGGCCCAGCGCCGCATAGGGTACATAGGCCATATCCAGTTTGTTGCTGCGCAGGAAAGCGCCAAACAGCATGGCAGGCAGACCCTGTGTCGCGCTCCAGTTCAGCTTGCCAGGTTCGGCCCGGATTTTTTGCTTGAGTTCTTCCAGGCTGGTGATGCCGGTCGTCTTCGAGACTGCAAACGTCTGCACGAAGTCCGCGATCAGGGAAATCGGCTTCAGATCCACGGTTGGGTCGTAGGGCAGCTTCGCCTGAGCCGTGAAGGGGCTGATCGTGATCGGCCCGCCGAACGAACAGAGCAGCGTATGGTCATTGCCCGAATTGGCAAAGGCTCCCACACCCGTCACGCCATCTGCGCCGGGCCGGTTCTCAACGACGACAGGTTGATTCCAGATCAGGGAAAGCTTTTGCGCGAAAAAACGGCAGCTCAGGTCGATGCCTGATCCCGGCGGCTGGGGTGTGATGACCCGGACCGGCCGGGTCGGCCAACTCGCCTGGGCGCTGGCCTGGCCGTTAACGATTGTGGCAAAAAGCGATGCCAAACACGCCATTCCGATGGTGCTGGTTTTCACGGGCTTCCCTCGATGTCTCAATTATTGCGATGGTTTCTAGCGTGCCTGTGCTTCTTTGTCGCCATCCCCGTGTGTTTTTCGCGCAAAGCGCCTATATAGGCCAATAGCTGGAGTTACGGGGTTGCGTGAGTCCGGCGTTTACCAAAGTTGCTTTCGCCCTTTCCCGGCAGGCTTTCGCCGCTGAATTGATCCGAAGGCGTCACATTTCGGCCCGGAAACATGCCCAGTTTGGCTTCCGGTCCAGCCCACGCAGGCGGGATCGCCGCAATCACAGGCCGCGCCCTTCAGCAGGAGGTGGCCTTTACGAAGGTAAAGCACCTTATGCCCACAATCGCTCTCGTCGACGACGACCGCAACATTCTTACGTCTGTGTCAATTGCCCTGGAAGGCGAGGGATATCGGGTCCAGACCTATAACGACGGCGCGTCCGCGCTGGATGGCCTGCGAACCAACCCGCCGGATCTGGCGATTTTCGACATCAAGATGCCGCGCATGGACGGCATGGAATTGCTCCGTCGTCTGCGTCAGAAATCCGATCTTCCGGTGATCTTCCTGACGTCGAAGGACGAGGAAATCGACGAATTGTTTGGTTTGAAGATGGGTGCGGACGATTTCATCCGCAAGCCTTTCTCGCAGCGGCTACTGGTTGAACGCGTCAAGGCGATCTTGCGCCGCTCCAATCCCAAGGAGGCTGCCGCCACCAAGGAATCTGAAGCCAAGATGCTGGAACGCGGCTTGTTGAAAATGGATCCGGAGCGTCACACCTGCACCTGGAAAAACGAACCGGTCACGCTGACCGTAACCGAATTCCTCATCCTCCACGCCCTTGCCCAGCGTCCGGGCGTTGTCAAAAGCCGCAATGCGCTTATGGACGCAGCCTATGACGATCAGGTCTATGTGGACGACCGGACGATCGACAGCCACATCAAGCGCCTGCGCAAGAAGTTCAAGGTCACCGACGACGATTTCGAAATGATCGAAACGCTTTATGGTGTAGGATATCGTTTCAAGGAAGCGTGAGCGCGCTCTGAGCGATGCGCCTCGCCACAAGCAGTGAAATCGCATGAGCGTCGAAGCGCGCGAAGAACCGGGCCAGATTGCTGATGCGATGCCTTCGCGGGTTTCGCGTTCGCAGACAGCCTCGCCCATAAAGCCCGGCAAAAGCCCGAGCCTTGCCGCGCGCACGCGCAAGGCTCGACGCGCGATCACAACCCGGCTATCCTCGACGCTGACGCGGCGTATTCTGCTCGTCAATCTCGGCGGACTCGCCGCGCTTCTGATCGGCTTTCTCTATCTCAACCAATTGCGTGAAGGACTGATCGACGCGCGCGTGCAAAGCCTGCAGACGCAAGGCGAAATCATTGCCGCAGCAATCGCTGCCTCCGCGACCGTAGAGACTGACGCGATCACGCTTGATCCCGACAAGTTGCTCGAACTCTTGCCCGGCCAAAGCTATTCGGGGCGTGAGGACAATGATTCCTCGCTCGAATTCTCGATCAATCCCGAGCGCATCGGGCCAGTCTTGCGGCGTCTAGTGACGCCCACACGCACGCGCGCGCGCGTGTATGATCGCGAAGGTTATCTGTTGCTCGATTCGCTTTCGCTGGCGGATCGTTCCACCATTCTGCAATTCGATCTGCCGCCGCCTACCGCAGGCAACACGCCCGATGATCGCAAGCCCGGCTTTTTTCAGGGCATTCTGGCCAATCTCAAGAACCGCTTCGGGGGCACCAATTTTCCGCTTTATGAGGATATCGGGCTTGGCAACGGGCGCGCCTATAGGGAAGTCGTGAGCGCGCTAGGCGGTGCCGCGCAATCAGTCGTTCGCGCCAACGCGCGGGGTGAAACCATCATTTCCGTAGCGGTCCCGGTTCAGCGGTTCCGGGTCGTGCGCGGCAGTCTCCTGATGTCGACGCAGGGCGGCGATATCGACAAGATCATCGTGGCCGAAAGGCGCGGCATCATCAGGCTCTTCCTGGTCTATGCCGCTGTGATGTTCGTATTGTCCCTGTTTCTGGCGGGCACGATTGCTGAACCAATCCGCCGCCTTGCCGAAGCTGCTGACCGGGTGCGGCGCGGCTCGAAAAATCGGCACGAAATTCCCGACTTCACCGGCCGCGCCGACGAAATTGGCCATCTCTCCGGCGCTCTGCGCGACATGACCAAGGCCATGTACAATCGTATCGAAGCGATAGAAAGCTTCGCCGCTGACGTCGCTCATGAATTGAAAAACCCCCTGACGTCCCTGCGCAGCGCCGTCGAAACCATGCCGATCGCCAAAACCGATGCCTCGCGCGCCCGCCTTCTCGAAGTCATTCAGCATGATGTGCGCCGCCTCGACCGGCTTATCAGCGATATCTCCGATGCCTCGCGTCTGGATGCGGAACTCGCACGAGCGGATGCCGAGCCCGTCGACCTCGTACGGCTGCTCAATGCGGTGACGGATATGGCCAATCAGATCCGGCGTGAGGATGGCGTCCGTGTATCCTTGGATATCGCTCCGGCCACGGGTCCGAGCGCCAACGGCGCCTATTTCGTGATGGGCCATGATTCGCGTCTGGGTCAGGTGGTTACGAATTTTGTCGAAAACGCGCGTTCGTTTTCGCCGCAGGGCGGAAGCGTGCGCATAGCCCTCCGCCGCGCGCGTAACACAAATGATGAGGACGGGGCCGAGGGCGTAGAGATCATCGTCGATGATGATGGCCCGGGCATTCCAGACGACGCTTTCGAACGCATTTTCGAGCGCTTTTATACGGATCGCCCCAATCAGGGCTTTGGCCAGAATTCTGGCCTGGGGCTATCGATTTCTCGCCAGATCGTTGAAGTGCATCGCGGGACAATCCGCGCGCTCAACCGCACCGGTTCCGCCACCGCAGATGTTCTGGGCGCGCGGTTCATCGTCTGGCTGCCCAGCCCGAAATGAGCGCGCCTGATCAATCTGACGCGACCATAGGCGCGTTGTCGCTGCCCGCGCAAATCCATGCCACAGCGGTTGTCCTGGGCGAATGCGGCGTGCTCATCAAGGGAGCGTCCGGTTCAGGAAAATCCTCGCTGGCGCGAAAGCTACTGGCGCTGAGCCGCCAGCGCGGTGATTTTTCCTGCCTCATCGGCGATGACATCATCCGGATTGCCCAGGCAGGGCGTCATCTCCTGGCCAAACCACATCCCGCAATCCCCGGACAGATGGAAGTTCGAGGGCTCGGCATATTAAATTTCATGCAGGAGCCTGCGGCCATATTGCACTGTGTCATCGATCTGGAAGGCACTCCGGCAGGTGGCGTCGATCTGCCGCGGGTTCCGGAAAACACTGATAGTTATTCGCGGTTTGGCGGACTTCTGCTGCCCCGTCTGCGGCTTCTCGCCAGCCGTTCGCCGGTCGATAATGCCGAGGTAACGCTGTTGTTTCTGGAGCATATTTTAGTGCCGTGCTGCCAAGTGACCTAAAAATCCCGCTTGCCAATTACGTCGCAATGCACACAATGCGCGACCTTGTGTCCGTCCAGTCAGGGAACCGCCTTAGCCCTTTCCACGCGACCACGGTGCACGTGAGGATAAATGAACTCGATGATCGGCATGGTCCTTGTGACCCACGGTCACCTGGCGACAGAATTCCGCTCAGCTCTTGAGCATGTTGTTGGGCCGCAAAAACAACTCGAGACCATTACGATCGGTCCTGACGACGATATGGATTCACGGCGCACGGACATTGTGCGCGCCGTGAAACAGGTCGATTCCGGCGATGGCGTAGTCGTCCTGACGGATATGTTCGGGGGTACGCCCTCGAATCTGGCGATTTCAGTGATGAACGGATCGAAGATCGATGTCGTCGCGGGGATCAATCTGCCCATGCTCATCAAGCTTGCATCCGTGCGCGAATGTGTGAGCCTCGATGAAGCTGTCCTCCAGGCGCAGGATGCAGGGCGCAAATACATTTCGGTCGCCAGCCGAATTCTGAGCGGCAAATGAGCAGCAGC
>CAMDKB010000364.1 GCA_945901195.1 Rhizobium sp. Q54 | reverse complement strand
TGAATGAGCTGGGATTGTGTGACGCCGTCTTCATCCCAGAGGATGCGCAGGATCCAGAATGTGCCGAGGCTTACGCCGTGTGGCGAGATACGTTTTTCAAAATCGCGGGAAATGGCGCGGCGCGCATCCCACAGCAGAAAACCGACGGTTTCATCGCGCGCCAAATAACGCTGGGCAGAGTTGCTTTTCCGCTCCCCCGTCCTTGGCTTGCTTTTCGATGCTCTTCCGGACCCGTTTGGGGTCTTCTGGTTCACTGACATTGATTTTGGACGTTTCCCTCACCGAAACCAATCATTCATGAAATCCAAGGTTTTGTCGATGAAGAAGTTTTTCAAAGACATTTTTGATAAAGCAAGGATACCGACGGCGAGCTCGCGCCTCGTATGATTTATCCTTGCGGACAAAAGTTTCTGCAACAAAACGAGACTTGCAGTGCAAATCACTGCAAGGCTCTTTTCTGTTGTTTATCCAATGCGCGGAGGAAGATTTATTCAGCTGCCATTGCGGTGGCAGTCTGTGGCTTGTTCATTTCCAGTCCAGACAGGTCAGGCAGTCCCATGCGAACGAAAACCATGTCTTCACTGGCTGTCACGCTGGCCATCTCGCCGTCTTCCAGATGGATCGTGCTGCAGAAACGGATGTCTTCGCTGCCAATCTTGCCCTTGCCCGATTTGCAGAAGTAAACGCTGCGGGACTGAAGCGAATGTGTGGCGCCTTTGGCAAGCTTCACGAACGCTGCTTCATTACGCCGCTCGGTGAATTGTCCGAGCAGCTTTTCGCTGATGCCAGGTTCATTATCTGCGTCTGTCCAGGCGAAATGCGATTCATCCATCATGATCGGCATGGGATAACGCGGCTTCGGATAATCGAGTGTGCGACCGTTCACGTGTTCCCATATGGCCTGATAGCCGTCGAGGTTCTTTTTGCCCGGTTCGCCTTCGTTACGGCGATAGACGCCATCCTTGAATGTGCCGCTGGCCGAGAGTTCCTGCATGCCATTAAGCACTTCTGCGCGGGAGAGATAGCCACTGCCGCTGGCGCCGCCGAACTGCAGCACGATGGTTGTTGCGTCCATCTGCGAGGTTTGCGGGCCATAGTGGGCGCCTTCGGGAAAATAGCCGCACATGCCCGGTTTCATCGTGCCGTCACGGCCGAATTCGAGTTCCCCTTCGAGCTGGAAACGGAATTGCTCGAAATTGTGGCGATGACGGGGTGACATGAAATCCTTGTCGTTACGGCCCATGGACAATTGAAAATTGCCAATTGTACCAGCGCGCCCTTCCATGAGATTACGGAAATGGAACGTGCCGCCGCGATATTCGAGGCCGCGTTTCCATTCGACCTGGTCGCCCTGTACAATTTTCATGGAATCCTCCTGAGGATGTCTGGATTTATTGTTGCCAGAATGCTCCAAATCATGCGCGGCGGCAAGCGTAAGCGAAATATTTGGGCAGGTGACCGAATTGGGCAGGTGACCGAATTGGGCAAGCGAGCCAGGCAACTGGTTTTGCCTTCCTGGCTTGCAAGGCCCAATTCATCTCGCGCATAGTAAAAGAAAACTGGGGTGAAACGAACATGGACGATATTCTCAACCGCTTCTTCTATCCTAAGGCCATCGCCATCATCGGTGCGTCGGGTGATCCCAACAAGCTCGGCGGGCGGCCTGTCGACCAGACGTTGCGGCTTGGCTTTCAGGGCAAGATCTATCCGGTTAATCCCGGTTCTGCCGAAGTGCAGGGGCTGAAGGCCTATGGCGAGATCGCGGCACTGCCTGACGATACGGACTGCGCAATTATCGTTGTGCCTGCCCGAGGCGTCGAGGAGGCCGTGGAAGCTTGTGCGGCAAAGAAAATTCCGCTCGCGGTCATCCTGAGTTCCGGCTTCGCCGAAGCCAGCGAAAAAGGCCGTGAAACGCAATTACGTATCGCGGCCAAGGCGAGTGCTGCCGGAATGCGGCTCGTGGGGCCCAACAGCATGGGCGGGCTCAGCCTTGAAAGTCGTTTCAGCGCGACCTTTACGGGCATTTGCGAACATACGGGCAAAGACTGGCCGGACCTGGGCTCTGTGAGCATCGCCAGCCAGAGCGGCTTTGTCGGCTCCCATCTCATGGGCATGTTGAGGGATCGTGGTGTTGGCATCGCCAAATGGATTGCGACCGGCAATCAGGCCGATATCGACATATCCGATTGTATTTCCCATTTGGCGCGGGACAAAATCACCGAAGTCATAGCTGTCTATCTCGAAGGCACGACACGGCCCGCAGCCCTACGTGAAGCATTCCAGCTTGCGCGCGCGAAGGGAAAAATTGTTATTGCGCTGAAGGCGGGGCGCACTGATGAAGGCGCTGCGGCGGTGGCTTCTCATACGGCTTCAATGGTGGGCGGCTATGATGTCTATGAGGCCGTATTCAAGCAAGATGGCGTTTATTGCGCTGGCAGCGTCGAGGAAATGATTGATATCATCGTGGCATGCAGCACGAAGCGCGTCATTCCCGGACCACGTATGGCTGTGGGAACCGTGTCGGGCGGACTTGGCATTCTGGCCACGGATGAGGCGACAAAGCACGGCTTCGTCCTGTCTACGCTGGAAGAACATCTGCAAAAGCATGTGCGGGAAGGCAATCCGCTTGCGACCGTCCGCAATCCTGTCGATAACGGCAGCCTTGTGCAATATAACCGCGTTGTCGATGCGCTGGCTGTGGAAGGTGATTTCGACAGCGCGATCTTCATCATCGGCCATTTTGGCCTGCTCGAACATAATATGGGCGCGTTGCATGACTGGATCGCGGCTGCGCGCCAACGGCGTCCAGAGCGCTATCTGGCGCTTGTCGCCTGCCTGTCTGATGAATGGCAACTCAAATTCCAGAGTCTCGATATTTTTGTGTGCGACGAGCTGACGCGCGCAATTGCTGCGATGGCGGCTGTCCGCGCCATTCAGGCGAGCGCTGTTGTGCCCGCACATGAGAAACTGCCCGCTGTGCCGGCCATCGCCGTGGCGAATGATATTTTTGCGGGCGGTGAGCAGGCGGCCAAACAATTGGTGGAAAAGATCGGCGTCAAGACCGTCGGCGATGTTCTCGCCAAAAGCCGCGAAGAGGCTGGCGCAGCCGCCCTTAAGTTCGGTGGACGGGTCGTGCTGAAAATAGCCTCGCCGGATATTGCCCATAAATCGGATATCGGTGGGGTGTTGCTCGGGATTGAAGGCGAAGATGCAGCCGCGCAAGCCTTTGACACAATCATGCTAAATGCCGGGCAGGCGATGCCGCAGGCCAGACTGGAGGGTGTGCTGGTGTCGCCGATGATTTCTGGCGGTGTGGAAACCATCGTCGGCATGAAGCAAGATGCGGTGTTTGGGCCCGCTATCATGTTTGGCCTCGGGGGTATTTTCGCGGAGATATTCCACGATACGTCGCTGCGGGTTGCGCCATTCGGGGTTGAAACAGCGCTCCAGATGATCCGGGAGGTCAAGAGCTACCCCCTGCTGGCTGGGGCGCGCGGGCGGCCCGAAGCCGATATCGAGGCGCTGGCGGAGGCTCTGAGCCGACTTTCAGTATTCGCCGCTGCGCAGGGCGATGCCTTTGGCTCCATCGAGATCAACCCGTTGATTGTCCTGCCCAAGGGTCAGGGTGTGATCGCTGTGGATGCGCTGGTGACGCCGGCCTGAAACCGAGCGGCGGGCTCCAAACATGATTGACAATAATTGTTATGAACTATAACAATTATCGCAAGAATTGACCGAGGGAGAGCCATGACCGCCGCTTCATCCACATCCGCAACACCGGTGCTCGTGCGCCGCGAGGGTCGCATTCTCGTGCTTACGCTGAATCGTCCCGAAAAGCGCAATGCGATGAATGATCTGCTGGTGCGTGAACTTGACCGAATCTTCTCCACGCTCGAGCCGGATGTCGCAGCATTGGTCATCAACAGCGAAAGCGAACATTTTTCGGCGGGCCTCGATCTGTCCGAATTGACGACACGCGATCTGCCCGAGAGCATCATGCATTCGCGCAGCTGGCATGCGACGTTCGAAAAAATTCAGTTCGGCCGTGTGCCTGTGATCGCGGCGCTCAAGGGCGCTGTTATCGGTGGCGGTCTGGAACTGGCCGCAGCATGTCATCTGCGTGTGGCTGAACCGACGGCGTATTATGCCTTGCCGGAGGGACAGCGCGGCATTTTTGTGGGCGGTGGCGGCTCTGTGCGTTTGCCTCGCCTCATCGGTGTCTCCCGCATGATGGACATGATGATGACGGGCCGCACCTACAGCGCAGGCGAGGGACTTGCGCTTGGTATTTCGCAATATCTTGTTGGAGCGGGCGAAGCTTTCGCCAAAGCGATGGAGCTTGCGAACAAGGTTTCCGGCAATGCGGCGATGACAAACTTTGCGCTTATCCACGCGCTGCCGCGCATTGCGGAAGCGGATCCTGCGACTGGCTATGTAATGGAATCGCTGATGGCCAGCGCAGCCTCGACAAATCCGGAAGCGCAAAAGCGGCTATCGGATTTTCTTGAAAAACGCGCAGGCAAGATTGTGCCACAAGGCTAGTTTTATCGCCGCATACGCGGCGGCCAGTTTTAATGATGACATGAAAGGGCGCTGACATGGATATGAAGGGACAAGTGGCCGTCGTTACCGGGGGCGCTTCGGGACTTGGTGAAGCTACAGCGCGGGCCTTTGCGGCGCGGGGTGCAAAAGTCGCCATCGCGGATCGCGACACGGCACGCGCGGTTGGCGTCGCCAATGATATTGGTGGCCGGGCCTGGCA
>CAMDKB010000363.1 GCA_945901195.1 Rhizobium sp. Q54 | reverse complement strand
TGCACAGAAAAGGTGATTTGATCTTTTCGGCATAGCCCTTCCAGGAAATCGACTGGCGAAACTGATCGAATTGCGCTTCATCCTTCATATCGCTCATGAACATGAAACGCTGTTTGAATGTGGGCGAAGCCTCCTGAAAAATGGTGTGGCAGCCCGGCTCCAGACAGGGCGCGGTGATGGCCGCTGCCTTGTAGCGGGGTTCGCTGGCGGCGCAGACGGTGCCAAAAAGTGTGCCGAAGGAGGTGCCGGAAACGCCGATCTTGTCCGCATCAATTTCAGGCCGCGCCACAAGCCAATCCATCGTGCCCCTGGCCGTGCGCTCCCAGGCTTCCATGGTGAAGGGAATATCGATCAGCGGCGTTTCGTACTGGCCCGGACCATCAATCGCCAGCACAGCGATGCCACGTGACAGAAAGCGGTCACCATTCAAGGAAACGCTTGTCTCCTTAAAGCTGTCCATACCCGGAATGATCATGACAGCAGGCACTTTGCCGCCCTTGTAGCCATAGGGCAGATGAAACCAGGCCGGCAATTCCTTGCCATTGCCAATGGGCACCCAGGCTTCCTCGGCATGATGATCAGTCAGGCTGGCAAGCCGCGCGTAGTTCAGATAGCAATCGCGCTTGCGCTGATTGAGCGCGATGTTCTGTTCGTTGGATTCATCAATCGGCCACATGGCCCCGCCGTAATGCACAGAGGCCATGAAGTAATTGTCGCGCGCAGAAATCAGCGCATCGTCTTTTTCAAATGCGAGCGCCCTGCCCTCGCGCCGTTTGGCGACCGCCTCAAATGCGGAAATGGCGTCCGCCAGTTTCTGCACACGCATGCGTATGCTGGCAAAGTCCGCATTGGCCTCAGGCCCGCATGGTGCGGAGAGGTAAATGCTGCGCGGCTGATCCCAGTCTATGCCGTTGGCCTTGATGACATTGTCGAGCAACCAGCGTTGTTCCTCAAAGCGTTCACATGAGGCGCGCCGTGTTTGATGACGTAGCTGAGCTTGCGTGGCGCTGCGTTGGTCATTCATACCTCCCATGATTTTGTTTCTTGTGATTCATGCCGCGGGTTCGCTACGCTTCACCCATGGCAATATTCCCCGATCCCCACTGGGGCTCGCCACCATATGCTGCCGGGGACTTGAAAATCACGCAGTCTCAGGCGGGCTTTTTCAACTGTACGACGTTATGTAGCGTCTCGTCTGCCGTTTCGAAAAAACGCTTTACGCCGCGCGCTGCCTGGCGGATGCGCTGTTCGTTTTCAACAACCGCAAGGCGCAGGAAATTGTCGCCATACTCGCCAAACCCAATGCCCGGCGCGACGGCGACATCGGCCTTCTCGATCATCAGTTTGGAAAACTCCAGCGAACCCAGATGACGGAATTTCTCCGGCACCGGCGCCCAGGCGAACATCGTTGCCTTCGGCATAGGAATTTCCCAGCCCGCCGATGTGAAGCTTTCGACAAGCACTTCCTGCCGGCGCTTGTAGATGGCGCGCATCTCGTTGATGCAGTCATCCGAGCCATTGATCGCGGCTGTCGCTGCCACCTGAATGGGCGTGAACGCGCCGTAATCAAGATAGCTTTTCACGCGCGCAAGCGCTGCCAGCAGCCGTTCATTGCCAACAGCAAACCCAATGCGCCAGCCGGCCATCGAATAGGTTTTTGACATCGAAGTGAATTCGACAGTGACATCGTTCGCGCCATTGATCTGCAATACGGACGGCGGGGGATTGTCATCGAAATAGACTTCGGCATAGGCGAGATCCGATAACACGAAAATTTCGTGCTTCTTTGCGAAAGCCACGAGATCGCGATAAAAATCGAGGCTCGCTACGGTAGCTGTCGGGTTGGAGGGATAGCAGACGACGATCGCAATCGGCTTGGGAATCGAATACTTGATCGCCCTTTCAGCCGCCACAAAGAAGTCTGGCGTCGGCTCGATGGGAACCGAACGAATGACACCGCCGGCGATGAGAAAACCGAACGCGTGGATCGGGTAAGTCGGGTTCGGGACCAGAATCACATCGCCGGGCGCTGTAATCGCCTGGGCCATGTTGGCAAAACCTTCCTTGGAGCCCAGCGTCGCAACGACCTGGGTGTCGGGATTGAGTTTCACCCCAAACCGGCGGCCATAATAGGCAGCCTGCGCGCGGCGCAAACCGGCGATGCCCTTGGAGGCAGAATAGCGATCAGTACGTGGCTTACCTGCCGTTTCAACCAGCTTTTCGACCACATGTTTAGGTGCCGGAAGGTCTGGATTGCCCATGCCGAGATCGACAATATCGGCGCCACGCGCTCGCGCCTGTGCCTTGAGGCGGTTGACCTCTTCAAAGACATAGGGAGGGAGCCGTTTAACCCGATAAAAGTCTGACATTGCCTGTTACCTCGAATCCGGCAGATGAATTCGTCGCCGTCGCCTAACGGTATAACTATTTTTTCCGCGAGTTGATAGGCGTCGCGCAGGTCAGCACGCAGGCGCGTTTGGCCGCTTTCTTTTTAGGCATCGGGCCCAGGGCTATGGTGTTGACGGGGCGTGCAGCTGCCGCCCGACCTCCCAGTTTGTCGTGCCGGGCGCGTTCCGCATCCAGCGATTTTTCAAGCTCCTTCAGCCTGTCCAGAGACATAACCGGCGCTGGTTCGGTCCGGGCAGCGGCTCCTGTTGGCAGAAATTTCGATTCCTGATCGGGCTTTCGGGATTTCACCACCCAGTCAGGTGGCGTACCCGGATCGGTCCGCATTTTCACGCCCCGGGAGATCGTACTGAGGGGATCGCCGGAGGGGACACGGACAGTCTCAGTTTGATTTTGGGCTGCAGCACGCCCGAGAAAACCCAATGAATCCGCCAGCACACCTGCGACCGAGCACACGGCCAGGGTTCCCGCCAGCCGGATGAAATATTTTGCCAATTGAACCGTCTTGATCATCATCCCGTCATTCATTCGCGCAAGTAACTTATGCAAGCATCGATCGTGACTGCGCCGCTTTCTACAACAGCCACGTCTTTGCATTTTCGAGCTACGCTTCGAGGCTACTATTGGTTAGTGGTATGAAACAGAAGTTAAGCATAAATGTGGTTGCGGGTCATGCCGGACTGCGGCCCGAATATTGCTAAATGGTGGCTATGATGACCAGGCAGACGAAAAAGGCGCCAGCAGCGCCCAAAGCCAAGGCCCGCACAGCTGGAAAAAAGCCACGCGCCAAGGCGGCTGCAACGATATTTGGCAGCGCTGTCGACCATGATTCGGCGGCTCCTTCTTCCGTGCCCGCACCCGCAGATAAACATACGCCCGATCAGGGTTCTGCGGTTCATGCGAGGCCGGCTCAGATTGACTCTCACAAGGGTCCAGACATCGAGGCTCTTTCGCGTAATTTCGCCCGTATGATCGAAGAAGGTGGGAAGGTTGCCGCCGCTTATATGCGCCCCGCTGTGGAAGGCCGGTCGAATCCTGACACAGCCGAACAGGTCGCCGATGCCGTGAAGACGCTGGGGACAGTCGCCGAATATTGGCTCGCAGATCCGGAAAAAGCGGCGCGCGCGCAGACGGCGCTGACCTCTTCACTCATCGACCTTTGGGGACATACATGGCGGCGGCTGTCGGGCGAAGAGGGGCAGCCTGCCCCATCGGCGGGACCGATTGACAAGCGGTTCAAAGACCCTGACTGGAACGCCAATCCGCTGTACGATTTTTTGCGGCAGGCCTATTTGATCACGACCGGCTGGGCGAACACGATGGTGCATGACGCCGAAAGTGTTGATCCTTTCACGCGCGAAAAAGCGCAATTCTATCTGCGACAGATTTCAGGTGCGCTATCGCCTTCTAATTTTGTCGTCACGAACCCGGAACTGTTTCGGGAAACGCTGCAACAGAATGGCGAAAATCTGGTGCGCGGCATGCACATGCTGGCCGAGGACATAGAGGCTGGTAAAGGCCAGTTGAAAATCCGGCAAAGCGATTCCTCGAATTTCGAGCTCGGCCGCGATATGGCGGTTTCGCCCGGCAAAGTCGTATTTCGCAACGAGTTGATAGAACTGATCCAATATTCTGCCCTGACGGACGAAGTCTACAAACGTCCATTGCTGATTGTGCCGCCGTGGATCAACAAATTCTATGTACTTGATCTCAACGCAGAGAAAAGCTTCGTCAGATATTGCTGTGAGAACGGGCTGACTGTGTTTCTGGTGTCATGGGTCAATCCCGATGAACGTCATGCGCACAAGGGCTTCGACGCCTATATGCAGGAAGGCATTATCGCCGCCATTGACGCAATTGAAAAAGCCACGGGCGAACGCGATGTAACCACAATCGGCTATTGCGTCGGCGGCACGATGCTTGCCGTGACCCTTGCCTATATGGCAGCGCGTGGTGACAAGCGCATTTCCAGCGCCACGTTTCTGACAACCCAGGTGGACTTCACCGAGGCGGGTGATCTCAAACTGTTCGTTGATGCGGCGCGCATCAAGATGATCGAAGAAAGCATGGAAAAAACTGGCTATCTGGAAGGCGCAAGAATGGCCACGGCTTTTAACATGTTGCGGCCCAACGAGTTGATCTGGAATTATGTTGTCGAGAACTATCTCAAGGGCAAGGAGCCGATGCCTTTCGATCTCCTGAGCTGGAATTCTGATTCCACGCGCATGCCTGCAGCCAATCATTCTTTCTATCTGCGTAATTGCTATCTCGAAAATAAGCTTGCCAAGGGTGAGATGAACGTCGCCAATGTTGTGCTTGATCTGAAAAAAGTGACGATACCCATCTACAATCTTGCTGCGAAAG
>CAMDKB010000362.1 GCA_945901195.1 Rhizobium sp. Q54 | reverse complement strand
CCCTATTCAGACCGTTTCGATGTGCCTGGCCTTTGGCTCGGCCATTTCAGCGGCGGGCGCTTGGCCTATCATGCGTCCGGAGACAAGCGCGTTGACTGGGCCAATGAATATCAGTGTTTCTTTTCAGTGCGTGAGTGCCATGTCTGGCGCGCCGGGATGCGGCGTGAATATGCGCGTTTTCACGGCTATGGCGGTTGCACGGCGTTGCGTGGTGGTGGCCGCGGGGTTCACTCCATCAGGCAGGGCGTAGTTGCGCGTTATTGAGGGCGGCGGCTTAAGCCTTCTTCCCGGTCCATGTCACCATCGCAACGGCGATGGCGATCAACAGCATACCGGCAAACGCGATCGGCCCCAGCGTTTCGTGAAACAGAAGCCACGCCATCAGCGCTGTTGTCGGCGGCACGAGGAAAAACAGGCTCGACACTTTTGAAATCGCGCCGCGCTTGATCACGGTGAACAGAACGAAAATCGTGCCGACAGACAGCACGATCACAAGCCACGCCATCGCTACTATGAAGTCCGGCGCCCAGATGTGACGGAAGTCTTCCAGATAAATTGCGACAGGCAAGGTGACGACCAGCGAAGCCGCAAATTGCACGATGGATCCGGTGCGAAGATCCATCGCACCGCCAAAGCGCTTCTGCCACAAGGTCCCTGCAGTCATCGACACTGCTGACATGAAGGCGAAGAACATGCCAAGCGGCGTTCCAAGCCCCAGCGAAAGCTTGTTCTGCAAAACCATACCGACACCGACGAGACCGAGCAGCAGCCCGGCCCATTGCCGTTTCGTGACTGTCTCGCCAAGAAAATAAGCGGCGACCGCCGCTGTCAGCACAGGTTGCAGCCCTGCCATCATCGCTGAAACGCCAGCTTCCACGCCAACCGAAATCGCCGCAAACGTCATGCCGAGATAGCCCGCATGAACAAACAGTCCACCGATGGCTATGGGGATTAACGCCTCCCGCTTGGGCCAGGGGGCACGCATCACAACAGCAATCAAGGTCAGAAGCGCGATCACCAGCATGAAGCGGATCGACAGAAAAGTGAAAGGCCCCGCATGGGGAAGCCCGAGTTTGCCGGCAATGAAGCCGGTGGCCCAGAACACCACAAAAACGCCGGGCAGTATGGCGTACCATACTGGTTCCCCGAGCTTGCCTGTGGGCGGGTTGGCGTCTGCAGACATCAATAAGCGGCCTTCTATCGGCATCTGATCTATCGGCTCGGATGCCCGATAGCAATGCTGATAGTTTGCCATGCCGTGCCCGGGGCTAGGGTGGCCAATCCAGCGCCCCACCGGGGCGCAAAGAGACCGGCGCGGGGGCGTGTGGTCCTGCGCGACCTGCAAGGAACGATCACGGAACTGATACCAGTGGCTCGTTCGCGCTTGCCAACGCCGATGAGTCAAACTTCACCGCATTTGGTCCTAGCTGCGCCCGAACAATCTTTCCACATCCGCGAGCCGCAGTTCCACATAAGTGGGGCGACCGTGATTGCACTGGCCGGAACCTGGCGTGGCTTCCATCTCGCGCAGCAATGCATTCATCTCCTCGCCCGAAAGCCTGCGGCCTGCGCGCACCGAGTGATGGCAGGCCATGGTGGCGAGTACCTGATCGAGCCGGCGTTCAAGCGGCGTGGTCGAACCACCTTCTGCCAAAGTGTCGGCAATGTCGCGCACGAGCCTGATGATATCACCGTCTTTCAGTAATGCGGGCGTCTCGCCCACAGCCACTGCGCCGGGGCCGAAACTGTCGACAACCAGTCCAAGTCCGGCCAGCGTTTCACGGTGTTCAAGAATGCGCTCAACATCGCCGCTGTCCATCTCAACGACAATGGGGATCAGCAACGTTTGCCGCGCGATTCCATTTTCATCTCTCTGCCGCTTGAGTTTCTCGTAAACGAGGCGCTCATGAGCTGCGTGTTGATCAACGATCACAATGCCATCTTTTGTCTGCGCGACGATATAAGTGTCATGCAATTGCGCCCGCGCCGCGCCCAGGGGCGCATCAACAGCCGCAGCTTCAACAGGCGCACTATGTGAGCGCATATCGGCGTAAGGCGCAGACTGATGCGCAAAGCTTGATTGCGGTGTATCGGCAAATCCCGGTGAGGCCGGTGAGTTTCGCCAATCCCAATTGGTGGGCCGTGTGACATGAGCCTGCTGCGCGTTGAACGCACTTGCGCCGAAACTGCGCTGCGCCAGAGCATCCAACGTGCGCGCGCCTCCAGTCGTTGTCGCCCGGTGCATGGCGCCTGCCAGAACTTCCTTTAAGGCGCCGATGACGAGCCCGCGAATAAGTCCACTATCGCGAAATCGCACTTCCGCCTTGGCAGGATGCACGTTTACATCGACGAAATGGGGATCACAATCCAGAAACAGGGCGAGGGCAGGGTGCCTGTCGCCGGGTAGATAGTCCATATAGGCCGCTCGGACTGCGCCGTGAAACAGCTTGTCGCGCACCGGCCTGCCGTTCACATACATGAATTGAGCCAGCGAATTGGCGCGGTGAAAAGTTGGCAAGCCGGCAAAGCCGCGCACATGAAAGCCTTCGCGCGCAGCATCGATTTCAAGCGCGTTTTCGCGGAACTCGCGTCCGAGAACTTGCGCAATGCGCATCAGCCAGCCGTCGGCTCCTTCCGGACAGGCGGCGTAATCCAGTCCCGTCAAGTGATCACCGCCCAGCGCAAAGCGAACCTGCGGATGCGCCATCGCGAGCCGCTTGATGACATCGGCGACAGCCTGCGCCTCGCTGCGTTCGCTCTTGAGAAATTTCAGCCGGGCCGGTGTTGCCGAAAAAAGGTCACGTACTTCCACGCGCGTTCCCGTCGCGCCCGCCGCTGGCGAAACTTCCCCTTTGCGACCCTGATCAACGCGGATGGCGAAGGCATTGGCGGCGTCATGTTCGCGCGTCAGAATTTCCAGTTCCGCGACAGAACCAATCGAAGGCAAGGCCTCGCCGCGAAAACCCAGGGTCGCGATATTGGAAAGGTCGCTGTCCGGCAACTTTGAAGTGGCATGGCGCTCCACCGCCAGCGCGAGATCCTGCGCAGACATGCCGCGACCATTGTCGATGATGCGGATGAGCTTGCGTCCACCCGCTTCAAGCGCCACATCGATCCGCGTCGCGCCAGCGTCGAGAGAATTCTCGACCAGCTCCTTAACGGCAGATGCCGGTCGTTCAACCACCTCGCCCGCAGCGATGCGGTCAATCAGGATGGGATCAAGGCGGCGGACGGGCATGGGGCTTTCCTGTCGGCCGAATCGGCCAGAAGGTTCAACCCCATCTTACATCCCTACGGGACGTCCCGCTGCAGCGACGAGCAACTTCTTGCCGTCAAACAGGCGCTTCGCGACCCGTTTAACGCCATCCAGCGTCACTGCGGCGATCAGGCCATTGCGCTGGTCAAGAAACTCCACCGGATAATCCTCAACCTGCAGTGATACGAGATTGCCGGCAATCTTCGTCGACGTGTCAAAGCGCAAGGCATAAGAACCGATCAGATATTTCTTGGCTTTTTCCAGTTCGTCGGCGCTCGGCCCCTCGTTCACCAGCTTGGCGATCTGCTCTTCGATTACGGCGAGGGATTCGGCCGCACGCTCATTTTTGGTAGATGTGCCGCCAGAGAAAATCGCGGATTTCCTGTAATTCTGCAGATGTGTCCAGACCGAATAAGCTAGGCCGCGTTCTTCGCGGACTTCCTTGAACAGCCATGACGAGAAAGAACTGCCGCCAAGGATATGATTCACGACAATGGCAGTCATGTAATCAGGATCGTCGCGGGAAATGCCGGGCAGGCTGAAGCGGATGCTGGTTTGCGGCACGTCCACGTCGACGATTTCGCGCAGCGCAACAGCCGGTTCAATGTCGGGAACCTCGAGTAAATCGGTTTCGGATGGAAGCGAGGCAAATACCTTGTCGATCAGCAACGCAAGGCGGGTCGCGTCAATGGCGCCAACGGCCGCGATCTTCAGAATGCCTCGCGATAGCAGCTTCTTGTGAAGATCGACGATATCCTGCCGCGTGACAGCAGGCACAGATTCAAGATCACCACTGACCTGCAGTGCATAGGGATGGTCGGGAAAGGTTGCTCGCCGCCACGCCCGCCCCGCCAGCGCGTCGGGATCGTTCGCTTCCTGTTTCAGCCCGGCGACGGTTTGCGAGCGCACCCGTTCGATTGCATCGGTGTCAAAGCGCGGCTTGTTCAGGGCAAGCTGCAAAAGGTCGAAGCCAGCATCCACGTGGCGCGACAGCGTTTTCAGGTTGCCGCTCAGGGAATCATACCCTGCATGGAATGACAGCTCTACCGCCTTGTCATCGAGTGCACGGTGGAAAGCATCCGAGACCAGATCGCCCGCGCCCTCATCGAGAAGTGCGGCCATTATCGATGCGGCCCCGGCCTTGCCCGGCGGATCGTTTGTCGCGCCGGCGCGGAATGCAAAATCGAACGCCACGAGGGGCACTGCATAATCTTCCACCAGCCATGCCTTGATGCCGGCCGGTGTCGTGATTTGCTGGACCTTGCTGGCGCGCGAGGGCGCGAGAGATGATACGGGCGATGGGGCAAGAGCTGTCATGATGCGGTGCTTTACTTTCGTAAAAGGATATCAGGCTGCTTCGGCTTCTGTTTCGCTATCTTGCGCCGGCAACAGGAAGCCGGTGACCGAACGCTGGCTGTGTAGCCAGTCAGCCGCCGCTTGCCGAACCTGCTCTGCGGTGACCACATCAATCCGGTCAGGCCATTCCTGCACGTCCTTGATGGTGACTCCTGTTGTCAGG
>CAMDKB010000361.1 GCA_945901195.1 Rhizobium sp. Q54 | reverse complement strand
AGGCCAACCTGCCGGGCTTGCGTCTTGCAACGGTGCGTTCGCCTGCAGTGAAGGTGCATTTCATTTCCGACAGGACCGAGAGAAATCCGCAATGCCCGAGGAAAGTTCCGGCCTGCGCCAAGCGGGCGATCATCGTGCCTGGTGATGACGTGTTGACCGCCATGAGCGAGGGGCCGTTGATCTGCGGGCTTTACAAGTCGGCGCAGGGTATCGTGACGACAGGCTGGTTGCCGTTTGAGGATATGGTTTTCCCTGAGTCTGCCAACGCAATGAGTGTGAAGGA
This sequence comes from Rhizobium sp. Q54, assembly GCA_945901195.1. Taxonomy (GTDB): domain Bacteria; phylum Pseudomonadota; class Alphaproteobacteria; order Rhizobiales; family Beijerinckiaceae; genus Terripilifer. The sequence continues at coordinate 4,511 of CAMDKB010000361.1, read as the reverse complement.
CTGGAGCGGCTCCTGGAAACGTGATGATGAAGCCAGTATCGAGTTGAAGGTTGATGGCGAGAGCGTCCATATGGTGGGTGTCGCGACATGGGGCGGCAAGAACCCGCAGCGCGCCGCCAATGGCCTCGTCAATACCGGCGATTTTTCGGCTACCGCTGCGCCAAAGGGCAACATTCTGAGCAATGATCCGGCCTATGATGGTGTTGCTGGGTTGAATGCAGCGGGAAAGCCGGACTGTCGTGTGGTGATGAAACGGATGGGGAATTATCTGGCGGTTGCGGATAATTCCAACTGCGGCGGGATGAATGTAACGTTCAACGGGATATATGTGCGGGACGGCAAGTGAATAGCCTTTTATTGGGCGGCGCTACCTCCTATTTATAGATCAGTATCACCCTGCGGCCTTGAACCGCCGGAATACGGAGACGAAGATGGCCAGTGCAAGACCTCGCCCTAAAGTGATGACGCTGACCGACGCGGCCGCAGCCAGAGTCGCAGAGATAATGTCCAACAACGACAGGCCCATTGCGGCGCTCAAGGTGGGCGTGAAAAATGGCGGCTGCGCGGGCATGTCCTACACGATGGAATGGGCAACCGAGATTGGCAAGTTCGACGAAGTGGTCGAGGACAGGGGCGCCAAGGTGGTGATTGATCCCAAGGCAATCCTGTTCCTGCTCGGCACTCAGATGGACTACAAGATCGACAAGCTGTCGTCAGGCTTCGTGTTCAAGAACCCCAATGAGACCTCCGCCTGTGGCTGTGGCGAGAGCGTGGCGATTACGCCCGCGAAGGCGGATGCACTGGCGGCCAGTGAATAACACGCCATGGACAGGGCCGCAGTAGAGGACCTGTTTCACCCTTTCGGAGCGGTCACGATCAAGCGCATGTTTGGCGGCCTTGGTTTTTATTCAGGCGGCCTGATGTTCGCCATTGAGGCGGGCGGCGAGATTTATCTCAAAACCGATACGGAAAATCTGCCGCAGTTTGAGGCGCGAGGCCTGCGTTCTTTCTCGTTCGAGACCAAGCGCGGAATGATGGTGACATCGTTCCGGTTGCTGCCCGAAGAGGCGCATGAGGACCAAGCTGAATTGCGGCGCTGGTGCGCACTGGCGCTGAGTGCGGCGAAAAGGGCAGCTGCAGCGAAAGTGAAGAAAAACACGGCGGGGCAGAAATTGACCCGCCGTTAAAAGGATTCTGGTCCTTATATTGCACCTATTCTTCTGCCGGCGCCTGCTCGACGCTCTCAGGTTTCGTGGGTCGCTTGATCACCACTGCGCGGGTCAGAAACGCTGGCATGTGATCGCCCAGTCCTACGAAGGAGGGTCCGAGGTCATCGTCGCGATAGCGGCGTGGCGGAGCGCCATCCACTCGCGGTTGACGGTTTGCCTCCTGATAGCCACCGCGATCCTCACGGCCACGCGGCTCACGCGGAGTCCGTTCAATCCGGGGTTGCTCTTCGCCTTCTGCCACGGGTGCAGCTACGCGGCTTGGCCGACGCTTCGGGCGGCGCTCTGGTCTGGCTTCAAAACGGGGTGCGAACTCGGGTTCCATGCGCGGCTCGAATGGCATTCCGGGCATGGCATCCGCGACCAGAGGTTGGGAATCGTCGGTAGGGGCAGGTCGGGGTGAACGGCTCGGGCGGTCGGTGCGGCTACCACGTTCGGTGCGATTTCCGCGGCCTCGTCCACCGCGTTCGCCTTGTGCCGAAGTTTCGCCGCCACGCGTGCGTCCGCGTCCGCGAGGGCGCGCTTCCTCTGGCGCTTCGCCAAGTTCATCAAAGCCTGGACCCATCCATTCGATCGGCTTGTTGATGAGCTTAACAATGGCGTCGATGTGGCGTGTGTCTTCACGGGTCACAATGGAGATTGCGGTGCCGAATTTGCCCGCCCGCCCGGTGCGACCGATGCGGTGGACGTAATCATCAGCGTGGATGGGCAGGTCAAAATTGAAGACGTGGCTGACGTCAGGAATGTCGAGGCCGCGCGCCGCGACATCCGAGCAAACGATCAGACTGACATCGCCATTCTTGAAGGCATCGAGCGAGGCCATACGGGCCGGCTGGTCCATGTCGCCATGTAGCGCGCCCGCCGAAAAACCATGCGTAAGCAGGGATTTGTGCAGTATGGCTACATCACGCTTGCGGTTGCAGAAGATGATTGCATTGCGGAAATCTTCGGCGCTGCGGATCAGACGGCGCAGTGTTTCGCGCTTTTCCCGGCCGTCGTGTGACGCCACAAGGCCCTGGGTGATGTTGATGGCTGTCGAGCCCACGCGGGCGACTTCCACACGCACGGGATTTTGCAGGAAGGCTTCCGTCAGGCGCGTAATTTCCGGCGGCATTGTTGCCGAAAAGAACAGGGTCTGCCGCGTGAAGGGCACCAGTTTGCATATCTTTTCGATGTCGGGGATGAAGCCCATGTCGAGCATGCGGTCAGCTTCGTCGATCACGAGAATTTCGATGCCGGTCAGCAACAGCTTGCCGCGCTCGTAAAAGTCGAGCAGGCGGCCCGGCGTTGCAATCAGCACGTCGGCGCCGCGCATGATCTTGGTTTCCTGATCGCCAAAAGCCATGCCGCCGATGAGCAGGGCGACATTCAGTTTGTGTTGCGAGCCATATTTAGTAAAGCTTTCCTCGACTTGGGCCGCGAGTTCGCGCGTTGGTTCGAGAATGAGTGTGCGGGGCATGCGGGCGCGGGCGCGGCCTTGTTCAAGCCGGCAGAGCATGGGCAGAACGAATGCGGCAGTCTTGCCGGTACCCGTCTGGGCAATGCCGAGAATGTCGCGGCCCTGAAGTGCATGGGGAATTGCTTGTGCCTGAATGGGCGTAGGTTCTGTGTAGCCTGAAGCTTCAACGGCGGCGAGAACCTTCTCGCTCAGCCCGGTTTCCTTGAATGACATGAATTACTTTCGCAGGGGGATATGCCTCTTTGCCTTCGGCCAAAATGCCATGGGGCTGAAAGGTGGAAGTTTTCCGTGATTGTCCCGGAACCAGCGTATATCTAGCCGGATGGAGCAAAGCTCCTCGACAGACCAGAGCGATTTGACGCTCTTTGGGAGTCAGGCGTGCTGTACGCGAACTGTTATATAAGTGATTTCGCCGCAAAGTCAACGAAAACCGGGCAACATTGCAAAGAAGTAGCCCGCTGACAGCAGAAGCCCGGAGGTTCAGGTCAGTTTGGCATACCCAGAGAAGTGTCGCTGACCACATTCTTGAACTTCTGCTTGTTGGCAGGAATCGAGGCTGTGGGCATGTAATCGGTGTCGCCGTAGCGAACGCCGCTTGTCGTTTGAACCGGGCGGGGGAGAGCTGACAGTTTGGGTTCGGAGTTTCCAATAAGGCCCGCAAAGCCATTGCTGGCCGCATCGTCAAGGAAAGCGGCCGCTGCGACGGCAAGCATCACGACCGCACCGCCCGCAATCGCAAATTGCCTGACCAGTTTGCCCGTGCCTTCAGTGTGATCGTTTTCTGACGCGTTCATCGGATGCACCTTCATTTGGAGTCTAGTATTGAATCGTTAGGGTAAACGTTGGGTTGACGAATTTGCGAAAACTCGCCTCCAGCACAACAAATACGATGAATTGCCGGGTGGAGGTGATGCTGCGACGGGCATTCCGGTTGATTTGACAAGCTGCATCGCGCAACCTTGCGTTTCAATAGCGAATTGATTCTGCAATTGGATTGGCAAAACTTCGCGGCTGTTTCCCTGCAGGATTGCCCGATTGCAAGCGTTGGCAGCGAAGCTTTCGTACAGGCAGGTCCCGGGGGCAAGAAACAATGAACGGCAGGCGCTCTCAAGCGGTGATCGACCACGCACGATCCAACAAGCTGATTATTATATTGTTTTCCGCATTGTTGCTACGATTGGCTATCTCAATTGCGGTGCCTCATATTGTTCATCCCGACGAGATTTTTCAGGTCGTGGAGCAGGCCTATTCTTTCTATTTCGAAGATCGGGTCATCCCGTGGGAAATTCGCGACAGCCTCCGGGGTTGGCTGTGGCCGATGATTATCTCTGGCGTGATTTTTCCGTCGGAGAAACTGGGCGGGGGCGGCGCTGGAATCGCCATCAGCGTATTGATTTTCATGTCGCTCCTTTCACTGGCGGGCGTCTACGCTGCTTATTCAATTGGCATGCTGAAAAGCCAGAGGCACGCAATCGCCGGCGCATGCGTCACCGCTGTTTGGTACGAATTTATCTGGTTTGCGGGAAACCCGCTAAATGAAGCGGTTGCTACATACTGCCTGTTGATCGCGATCGCAGTTCTCTTGCGCATCAACGGGGCAGCGGGGTTATTTTTTGGCGGGGTCTGCCTCGGGCTGGCGTTCGTATTCCGGCTGCGATATGCCCCAGCTATAGCTTTTATTGCGCTTTATATTTCTGGCCTTTCGTTTCGAGCGAAATGGCTTCCCTGGTGCTGGGAGGGCTAATTCCGGTTTTGATTTACGGGGTAATCGACTGGATAATCATCGGGCTGCCCTTCCAGTCCATGTATAATTATTTCGTTGTCAA
>CAMDKB010000360.1 GCA_945901195.1 Rhizobium sp. Q54 | reverse complement strand
GAGGATTCCTCTCAACCGCAAAAAAGCAGGGCTGGAACATCATCGAAGCCCTGAGCCGGGACCCGCCGGACCTCGCAAAAAGGCTGCGCCCCGCTTAACATCGCCCAGGAACCTGGGCAGTTACGTTTTTCTTGCTATTTCTCTCTTGCCGCGACAAACTTTCGTGCACGCGGATGAAAAAAGCAGCCTTGTATTGTAATTAAGACAACCCGAGGCCAAGGTTTTCGAGTTATCCTTCAGCCAGAGTGGGAATCAAACCGGCAGTCAGACCGGTCTGCAACCCGGTGAAATCCGGGAACATCAAAAAGACGGGGAACTAAAAATGGCGACCGAACGCACACAAAACCTGCAAGACACTTTCTTAAACTACGTACGGAAAAACAAGGTCACTCTGACGATCTTTCTTGTCAACGGCGTCAAGCTCCAGGGCGTGGTGACGTGGTTTGACAATTTCTGTCTGCTGCTGCGCCGCGACGGACATTCCCAACTTGTCTACAAGCACGCGATCTCGACAATCATGCCGGGCACACCCATATCCATGTTTGAACCGGCGGACGAACCTGCCGATGGCGCTGCTATCAAGGCGCCCCAATAGATGGTCACCGGCGTTTGAATACACACAACGGAAACACGTCGCTTTTCGATCTGGAAATGTCGAAAGCGAGGCATGCGCATGTGTATGTCGTAGGGCCCTATCTCAGTGAACGCGCCGCGCGCTATGCGGCGCGAGAGGAGGGGGCAAAGACCAATCTTCGCACGCCGCAATCGCGGCTTGATGAAGCGATCGGTCTTGCCAGCGCTATCGATCTGGACGTGACCGGCAGCGAGATCGTGCCGCTGGGCGAAATTCGACCCGCAAGTTTCATCGGCAAGGGCAAGCTTGAAAGCATAGCTGAACTTGTGAAGGAGAATGAGATCGAGCTGGTCATGCTCGATTGCGCACTTTCACCTGTGCAACAGCGCAATCTCGAAAAAGCGTTCGGCGCAAAGGTTATCGACCGCACGGGCCTCATCCTGGAAATCTTTGGCCGCCGCGCCCGCACGCGCGAGGGTGCGTTGCAGGTGGAACTTGCCCATCTGGCCTATCAGCGCTCGCGCCTTGTGCGCTCATGGACCCATCTGGAGCGCCAGCGCGGTGGCTTTGGCTTTCTCGGTGGTCCCGGCGAAACCCAGATCGAGGCGGACAAGCGGCTGATTCAGGAACGCATCGGGCGCATCGAGAAGGACCTTGAAGAGGTCAAGCGCACACGCACCCTGCATCGCAAGAAGCGGGCGGACGTGCCGTTCCCTGTGGTGGCGCTGGTCGGTTATACCAATGCAGGCAAATCGACCCTATTCAACCGGCTGACGAAGGCTGATGTGCTCGCCAAGGACATGCTGTTTGCAACGCTCGATCCAACCTTGCGCGCGATAAAACTGCCGCATGGCGCCGAGATCATGCTGTCGGATACGGTCGGCTTCATTTCCGATCTGCCTGACATGCTTGTGACGGCGTTCCGGGCAACGCTGGAAGAGGTGATCGAGGCCGATGTCATCTTGCATGTGCGCGACATCTCGCATGAGGAAAGCGATGCGCAGGGCGCTGATGTGGAAAAGATCCTTGGCGATCTTGGAATAACTGAAGACTCCGGCGAACGGGTGATCGAGGTATGGAACAAGCTCGATCTGCTCGACGAAGAGCATCGCATGGAGGCATTAAATCTCGCCCATCGCCGCGCCCCCGGACGCGCGCCCTACATTGTGTCCGCGCTGACAGGCGAGGGGATTGCAGAACTCGTGCAGGGGCTGGAAACCCGGCTTTCACAAGGACATCGTGAGCTATCCCTGAGTGTACCAGCCGAAGACGGCGCGGGCCTCGCCTGGCTCTATGGTCAGGTGGAAGTGCTGCAGCGCAAGACGACACGGGCGGGCAATGCGAAGATGCTAATCAGAGTTGCGCCTGAGCGCCTGGACAAGGTGATGGCGCGGTTCCCGGGTGCGAAGGCGGGCTGAGTTGTGGTCTCCCTCCCCCCGCCGGGGCGAAATTATTGCGTACCGCGCATACGACGGGTTCGCTACGCTTCACCCGTGGCTACAAGCTGGAGCCCCTTCCGGGGCTCGCATTTTTTGGCCGCAATGGCCTCCGGATAAACGCCGCGCCTTGCCGGGATGCCGATCTTCACTGCAGCGGCCCCGTGAGGGGCCCGTGGTGCCGATCAACCTGCCAGTTCCTGCCCCGGAGGGGCAGAGGAATTCCTTCGCCCCTCCGGGGCGACCAGACCAAGGACTACCTGTTCCACGGGTTCGTTTCGCTCAGCCGTGGCTACAAGCTGGAGCCCCTCCGGGGCTCGCATCTCCCGAATGAAAGTGCTTCCGGATAAATCGCACGCCTTGCGGATGCCGATCTTCACGTGCCCCGCATATCCCGCACCCGCTTGGCCTTGAACTCGGTCTTTGGCAGCGTTCCCATCGGATTGAAGACCACATCGGCGCGGATTTCGCAGCGGATCCGTATCTCGTCTGCAACCCTGTTGGCTATGACGCCGTCTGTGTGATCGCCGTGCTCACAAACAATCGTCATGATATCGAGGCCCGCCGTGTCGCGCATCAGCACGATCTCGTATTCGTCGCCGATGCCGGGCACCGCGCGCACGGCTTCTTCTACCTGTACGGGATACATCTTGATGCCGCGCAGGTTGATCAGATCGTCGGAGCGGCCGGCAAATGAGCCGCGGGCGCGGGCGTGGGTGCGCCCGCAGGTGCAGCGCTCATGCGTCAGCGTTGCGTAGTCGCCGACGAGGAAACGCAATTGCGGCGAGGATTCCGAATTGAGGCTCGTGCATACGGTCAATCCACGCGTACCCGGCGCTGTGGTCTTCCGCGTTTCGGGATCGACTGTTTCCCAGATCTGGATGTCTTCCATGAGGTGCGTGCTGACAGGCTCGCCCTTTCTTGGCACGGCGCTGCAGGAATAGCCGCCCACATGGGGCGAGACTTCCGTGCAGCCATAAAACTCCACAAGCCGCGCACCCCAGAGGTTTTCGATGCGTGTGCGCGTTGCGTCGATGCCCATGGCGGGTTCGCCGCCAACGAGGATCGTACACACAGAGGATTGGGCGGGATCATAGCCGAGCGACTGCATCACGCGCGCCATATGCAGCGCATAGGACGGCGTGCAGACAAGGATCGTCGGCTTGAACCGCAGGATGATATTGGCGCGCGCCTTTGCATCCATGCCGCCGCCGGGAATGCACGGCAGATCCAGCGTTTCCAGCGCGACCTGTACGCCCCATGCAAACACATGCGGGCCGTAGCCCGACATGATGAAAGCGCTCTCGCCCTTGCGAAAACCTATGGCATGCATGCCACGCGCATTGGCCCAGGCCCATTGCACCCGATCCACATGGGTGTAGCGGAAGGGGCGGGGCGTGCCCGTCGAGCCCGATGAAGAAAAAAGCATCCAGCCGCGCTGGCCCCAGATTTCGTCGGTGACAGTCGTGTAATTGCCCCATGGCGGAAACTGGCTGACGTCCTCCATCATTTCGGACTTGTCGATCACGGGCCATTTTTCCAGATCTTCCACGCCGCGATCATTGGCAGGCGTTTGCCCCAGTCTGTCGAAACGGGCGCGATAAAACGGGCTGTTCTCGTAGAGAAAGGGAATGACTGCGCGCAATTTCTAGCTCTGGATCGTGGCGATCTCTTCGCGCGAGGCGCATTCAAGCGATGACGACCATATCTCACCGGTTGCCGCTCTTGCAGGATCACGACGGAACTTTTCGAGTGTGGCGAGCCATGTTGTGCGAGTGGCGTCTGCGCGTGCCCCGTTCATGTGTCCTCCCTCAGACTCTCGTCATTTGTTGGTGTTCGCGGTCGTATCGTACCAGGCTACGCCCGTCAGCCCACCGAGGGCCATCTGGGCGATTTCGCGCGCAGCGGACGCCGCGAGCTTGCCCCTGGCGTTGCGCCGGCTCGTGTCCTTCCAGAACGGCACTGCGTTGACCATGGCGAGAATGGCGAGTGTTGCAAGGCGTGGATCGTGCCTTGGCGAGAACGCGCCATAGGACATGCCCTGAGCGATCACGGTCTCGAAGCAAGTCTCGACGCGGCGGGCATGCGCATCAATCGTCTTGCGTGCCGCTGGCGACAGATGCTGCCGCTCGCGTAAAAAGACGCGCACATAGTCAGCGCGATCCTCGAGCGGGGCCAGATGCGCGGTGATCAGCGTGGCCAGTTTTTCGCGGCTGGCTCCGGGCGCCTCCACGATTTTCTTGGCCCGCTCGTGAAAGCCTGCGGCGCCTTTTTCGCAGACGATGCGCAGCGCATCGTCTTTCGATTTGAAATAGTAATAAAGGCTGGCCTGACGAATGCCGAGCACATCGGCGATGTCCTGCGTCGATGCGCCGTGAAATCCCTTGGCGGCGAATACCTGTGCGGCTGCATCGGCCATATCGTTCTGGCGTTTGGGCTGGGCCTCTGCCGACGCCGGGGCGCGCAACACGTTGGCTGGGGCAGGGGGCTTGATCGCCTTGCTGCGCAGAGCAGGGGCTTTTGAATTTGCGCGTGCCTTTGGATCTGCGCGAGGCTTGGAAACTGCGCGGGACTTGGGAGTTGCCCGGGACTTGGAAGTTTTGCGTGGTTTGGAAGTTATACGTGACATGGCGTTTGAGGTTATCTATAGACCTATTGAATTACAAGCCCGTGCCGAAAGGTTAAATCCTATGAATACGCCCGCTCGCCGCCCGCCCTTTCGCGCTGATCATGTGGGCTCATTGTTGCGGCCAGCTGCTGTGCGGCAAGCGTTTCGTGACGTATCTGCCG
>CAMDKB010000359.1 GCA_945901195.1 Rhizobium sp. Q54 | reverse complement strand
GCTTGCGAGATTGGGCCCACCAATGCTGATCAGCGGGAACTGGTATAACTCATGATCCGGGTTACGAAGCTGCTCGCAACTGAAGTTGAGGCCCGTTCACGGATACCCGTATAAATATTTTGGAGGTCGGCCTCAGCTTCGTCAGTGATACGAATACGATAGGCCTTCACAGCTTGGAAGCTTTCGCCTCATCGACAAGCATGAATGTTTCCAGGCGTTTTGCAGCATCTGTCAGAGTGGACGCCGTTGCCGGATTTGCCTTGTGCGCATCATAGGCTTGGGCTGCATCTTCTCGCAGCCAGCGTTCGACGGCGGCGTCGCGCTCTTCCAGGGCTCGCAGGCCTTCGCGTATGACCTCGCTCTCGGAAGCATATTGGCCGCTGGCAACCCTGTCCTTCACCGTTTGCGCCATTTCAAGCGGCAGAGTGATGCTCATTTGCTGGGTGGTTCGCATGCCGGGATACCTGATTTGTATAAGCCACTGATAACATGAAATGGGATTAAATCATATTGCCGTCTTGTCCAACGGCCCTCATCCGTCTCGCTTCGCGAGCCACCTTCGCCCGCCCGTCGGGCGAAGGTCGTTACCGCCCCATCACCACGACCAGCCCCGGCACGGGCGCGCCGCTATCTTTGCGCGTTGACACTTTCTCCAGCGACATCATGGACAACCCATTCAGCGCCGCCAGCTCCAGCAAATAATCCGCTGAATGGGCGTAACGCATATCATCGCCGACGCTGAAATCTGCGCCTTCGCCTGATTGCACCGAGAAAACGAAAAGGCCGCCCGGCTCCAGCGCGCGGGCACTGGCGGCGAAGACGGGGGCGAGATCGCCGAGGTAGACGAAGACATCGGCCGCGATGACGAGTGCGGCCTGCGCCGCCGGGGCGGCGTTCAGATACTCCACCACATCGCCAGCCTGCAGGGTGTGATAGCAGCCGGTTTTCTGCGCTGCCTCGATCATTTTGGGCGAGAGATCGACGCCGTTCATCACATCACAATCTCGCCAGATTTCATGCCCCATCAGGCCAGTGCCACAGCCAAGATCATGGACGAGGTCGAAATGGAAGGGCCGGTCCAGCTTGTCGCAGGCGCCCTCCATCGCGGCGCGCAGGAGGGCAGGGCCGCGATATTCGAGCATTTCCTGCAAATGCTGGTCGAAATTGGCGGCGTATTGATCGAACAACCCGGCAATATAGGACGCGGAGGGCGCCGCGGGCGTCGGCCTTGCTCCCAGCGCTGCGAGACGCAGGTCCGCAGCCAACAGCCCATCGGGATCGCGCGCGGCTGCAGATTCAAACGCTGCAATGGCGCCGGGCCTGTCGCCGAGCTTCTCACGGGCTTGCCCGAGCTCAAACCAGGCCATGGCCCAAAACGGAGCCCGCTCCAGGATCTGCTCATAAATTTCTGCGGCTGCCTGATGAAAGCCGTCAGCGCTGGCCGCCATAGCCCAATCGCGGCGGCGATCGAGCACCAGATCGCCAGACGACGCGACACGGGGCAGTTTGGGATAGCTTGTCTTGGGTGTGGTCATCCACGTCTGGACCCTGTCGATGAATTTCATGCTTTGCTTGAAGGCCGCACCCACCCCGCGTCAACAGGTGATCCTGATCCCAAAGGATTTTAGCGTGTGCGATTTCGCACATCCGCCGAGGAACTTCCCCGGCATAAATACGTTCATTGAAGATGCAGTCATCGAGTGACGGTAAGGGGAAAGACCATGATCAACCGCAGCGAAATCTCAGCGATACGCACCCTCTTCCCGGTGGGCCTGGGCATCGCCATCGGCATCACGCTCGGCGCAGTTGCGCTGGCCAATGTCCCTGTTGCCAAGGGCAAGGCCGAAGCAGCCCCCAGTGCAAACGCAACCACCCTGACGCCGCTCTCCAGCCAGCCCGGCATCCGTTTCGCCCGCTCCACACGCGACGGCGAGCGTTGCTTTACGGCTCGCAGCGAAAAGTCTTCCGAGATGATCTGCACCCACTAGTTTCAAGAAAGTAGCGGCCCTCCGCTTCCTCCAGAGCGCATCCGCATAAGACGGCCACTTGTTCCCGCAAGTGGCCGTTTTGCTATTTGGCGCAGCGGCCCTATTTCTACTTTATGTCCGCGCTGCTCACCCTCACGCCCGAAGGTCTTTATTGTCCGGCCGGGGATTTTCATATCGATCCCATGCGGCCCGTCCCGCGCGCGCTCATCACGCATGGGCATTCCGATCATGCGCGAGCGGGGCACGGCGCAGTTCTGGCGACTGGGGAAACGCTGGCCATAATGGCGATCCGGTGTGGCGAGAATTTTTCGCGCGCGCAGCAGGCCGCTGGCTTGAGCGAAAAAATTGGGATGGGCGAAACCACCGTCAGCTTTCATCCCGCCGGGCATGTGCTGGGTTCAGCGCAGATCGCAATCGAGGGACGGCACGAAGGGCGGCTGACACGGATTGTTGTGTCGGGCGACTACAAGCGCCAGCACGACCCGACCTGTCTGCCATTCGAGCCTGTCCGCTGCGATATTTTCATTACAGAGGCGACATTCGGTTTGCCGGTGTTTCGCCATCCTGAGGCGCGGCACGAAATTGATCGCCTGCTGGCATCCTGCAAACTGTTTCCGGAGCGGACGCATCTTGCGGGAGCCTATTCGCTTGGCAAGGCGCAGCGTGTCGCGGCGGTGCTGCGCGAGGTTGGGTATGACAGGCCGATCTATCTGCACGGCGCGATGGAGAAGCTGATGGCGTTCTATGCTTCGCGCGGCGTGAACCTTGGCGAGACACGAAAAATTTCTGCCGCCGATCGCAGCGAACTTGTAGGCGAGATCGTCATATGCCCGCCCAGTGCAATCAATGATGCCTGGGCGGGTAAATTTCCCGACGCCGTCGCGGCGTTTGCGTCTGGCTGGATGCGCATCCGCGCCCGGGCGCGCCAGCAGGGTGTAGAGCTGCCTCTGGTTGTCTCGGATCATGCCGATTGGGATGATCTCACCGCCACTGTTCTTGAAACGGGCTGCAGCGAGGTCTGGGTTACGCACGGGGAGGCCGATGCGCTGGTGCATTGGGCGCAGACCCGGCAATTGCGCGCGCAACCCCTGCACATGCTCGGCTATGGCAAGGAAGAAGACCCGGTCGCGGCAGAAGGCGGGACAACGTGAACCGCTTTGCCGAATTGCTCGACGCCATCGCATTCGAATCTTCGCGCAACGGCAAGCTTCGGCTGACCTCGGCTTATTTCCGCGCAACGCCCGATCCGGATCGCGGCTATGCGCTGGCGGCGATGACCGGGGCGCTTTCATTCAAATATGCCAAGCCCGCTTTGATCCGCACGCTGATCGGAGAGCGCACGGACCCTGTCCTCTTTGCGCTCAGCTATGATTACGTCGGCGATCTCTCCGAGACGGTCGCGCTGATGTGGCCTGCAACCCCTGGCCTGCACGATGATCCGCCGTCTCTTGGCGAGGTCATGGCTATTCTGACATCAAGCAGCAAGACACAATTGCCCGGCGTGATCAGTGATCTTCTCGACAGGCTGGATGAGAAAGGCCGATGGGCGCTGTTGAAATTGATAACTGGCGGTCTGCGTATCGGACTGTCCGCACGGCTGGCCAAAACTGCGGTTGCGCAGATTGGGGGCCATCAACCCAACGACATTGAAGAGATATGGCCCGGGCTCGCCCCGCCGTATGAAGACCTGTTTGCGTGGATTGATGGCCATGCGGAAAGGCCGCTTGTCACTGATGCCGCGCCCTTCAGGCCGGTGATGCTCTCGCACGCAATTGAAGAGCGTGACTTTGAAACCCTGGCCGCCGAGGACTTTCTTGCGGAATGGAAATGGGACGGCATACGGGTACAGGCCGTCGCCGGGACGCAGGAGGATGGCGAGCGTGCCTCGCGACTCTATTCGCGCACAGGTGAGGATATTTCTGCGGCGTTTCCTGAGATTGCCGAAGCCATGCGCGATCCTGCCTTCGGGCAATGTGCGATTGACGGGGAATTGCTCATCATGCGCGCTGGAATGGTCGAGCCGTTTGGCGCGTTGCAACAGCGGCTCAATCGCAAGACAGTCACCGCCAAACTTGTTTCAGAATATCCCGCTCGCATTCGTGCTTACGATCTGTTGTCGCATGAAGGCGAGGATTTGCGTGCGCTTCCCTTCGCGCAACGCCGCCAGCGGCTGGAGCGATTGAGTGCATTGCTTCCACCCGAACGGTTCGACCTGTCACCCCTGCTGCCTTTTGAATCGTGGGACGAACTTGCGGCCGCTCGTGCAGCGCCGGCAGATTTCGGTGCGGCGGAGAATGCGCCCGCGATTGAAGGCGTGATGATCAAGCGGGCGGGTTCACTCTATGTGCCCGGTCGCCCAAAAGGGCTGTGGTACAAGTGGAAACGCGATCCTTTCAACGTGGATGCAGTGTTGATGTATGCCCAGCGTGGCCACGGCAAACGTTCCTCGCTATATTCCGATTTTACGTTTGGTGTCTGGCGATCCGGTGTGGAAGGGGACGAACTTGTACCCGTGGGAAAAGCCTATTTCGGATTCACCGATGAGGAACTGAAGCAACTTGATAAATACGTGCGCGAAAATACCGGAGATCGCTTTGGCCCTGTTCGCGTCGTTACGGCCAACAAGGCGCAAGGACTTGTGCTTGAAATCGCCTTTGAAGGTCTTCAGCATTCTTCGCGCCACAAGTCCGGCGTCGCCATGCGATTTCCACGCATTTCGCGATTGCGCTGGGACAAGCCAGCAGCCGAAGCAGACAGGATAGAGACTTTGATGGCGTTGATCGGCCCGCGTAAATAATTCTCACGCGCCCTTGTCGTTATGCAGAACGT
>CAMDKB010000358.1 GCA_945901195.1 Rhizobium sp. Q54 | reverse complement strand
CCAACCGGGGAAGCGAGCCGTGTCATATCGTGTTTATACTGATTGGCGCAGAAGTCCCCTGGAAGTAGGCCACTTGAACTCGCGCATAGACGGTCGGTCGCGGGGTCAGCTCTATCGGGCGCTGCGCTTATTTCCGGGATGACAACCCTTGCATCACGCTCTACTGCCTATCGCTTGCGACCAACATCCGACGAGAACCCGAAATGTTTCCAAACCGCCGCCGCTTCCTGCAAATGGCCGCCGCTTTGCCTGCGATGCCATCACTTGCTTTAGCGCAAGATAAATATCCATCACGTCCGGTGCGTTTCATCGTGGCTGTCGCGCCCGGAGGTCCGAACGACATTTATGCGCGGTTGCTCGGACAATGGCTTGGCGAAAAGCTGGGGCAGAATTTCATTATCGAGAACAGGCCTGGCGCAGGCACCAATCTTGCCACGGAAATGGTCGTGCGCTCGCCCCCCGACGGTTATACGATCGTGACCGTGGCCCCCTCTGCATCTGTCAATGCGTCGCTTTATCCGAATCTGAAATTCAACTTTCTGCGCGATATTGCGCCGGTGGCGAGTTTTGCACGGCAGGCGCAAGTTCTGGTGGTGCATCCCTCGGTCAAGCCCAACACTGTGGCCGAGCTGATTGCCGACGCGAAGGCCAATCCGGGCAAATATAACTACGGTTCGGCGGGGATCGGCACCGGGCCGCATATGGCGGCGGAATTGTTCAAGATGATGGCCGGTGTCGATATCGTGCACGTGCCTTATCGTGGCGCAGCGCTGGCGACACAGGATACGCTTTCGGGGCAAGTGCATATGACGCTCACCGCGGTGTCGGGCCTTGGCGACTTCATCCAGACGGGCAAACTGAAAGCGCTGGGTGTCAGCACCGCGTCTCGATCCGAATTGCTGCCTGATGTTGCTACCATTGGCGAGACAGTGCCGGGCTATGAATCCAGCGCCCTTTTCGGGGTCGGCGCGCCTTCGGGAACGCCAAAGGAAATCATCAATCTCCTCAATCGCGAGATCAATGCGGCGCTCCGCGATCCCGGCATCCGCAAGAAGATGGATGATCTGGGTGGAGGGATCTTCATTTCGACGCCGGAAGAATATGGGAAAATCCTGGCCGAGGATACCGAGAAATATGGCCGGGTCGTGAAAGCTACCGGTGCGAAAGTGAGTGAATAAATCGCGGGTTACAGGTCTTTTTGCCTATCACGACATGGCCCATTAAATCAAGAATGGGTCGTTTCTTTAGCGGGACCTTCATACTTTGGGTCTAGCGATGAAGCTCTATTTTGGAGCATCAATATGTTTAATGGCGAAAACGACAAAACGAGAATGCTTGTCGATATGAGGTTGGCGGGTGAGCACAGGCTTAAAGGCAATCTGCTGGTTGTGCCCTCGTCCACGGTTATGCGCACATTGAACAATGACAGCCAGTTCCTGGAATTTGAAGAGCTCGATGGCGTTTTGCATCTGATCGCCAAATCGACGATTTGTGAAGTTGTGCCGGTGGTTTTGCCGAAGGCGGCACGGCTTGAAAGCAAAGCGATAGATACGCAAAACACGCCGCACAGGGCGCTGGGGCTGAAGCCGGATGCAACAGCCGCTGAAATTGAGGCCGCCTATGCGTCGCTCAGCCAGATCCATGCGGCGGAGAATTTCACCGCTGTCGCCTTGCCCCCCGAAGTGCTGCGCTATCTGGAGGCCAGACGGGGCCATCTGACGGCGGCCTACCATTTTCTGACCGGCAAGCCAGCAGCGGAAGCGGCTTGAAGCAACGCTTTGCGTTCGCCCCGCGTATGACAGCCTAAGCTCGCGGGATATTTATTGGACCCCCATAGATTATGGGCGCGCGCCGCGTTTGCGCGCGCAGCACACCAGCGTGCATATAGCCTTGCGCCCTTAGTCCAGTCTGCCACCCCTTTGCGCACTGGCGCGCCCGTGCTATGGGGCGGCGCGAACCGGCTGCATGGGGCTGACCCAGAATACCGCCGCAGCCAGGCTTTCTTCAAATTCGCCGCAAAAACAGCAAATTATCGCGAAAGGCTACCATGTCAAAGCTCGAAATCATGTGGACGAAGGTCGATGAGGCCCCGGCGCTGGCAACCTATTCCCTTTTGCCGATTGTCGAAGCCTTCGTGGGCGCGGCGGGCGTGTCTGTAAAGCTGCGCGACATTTCGCTGGCCGGGCGCATTCTCGCGAACTTCCCCGACAAGCTCACAGATGGCCAGAAAATCAACGACGAACTCACGGCGCTCGGCGAGCTGACGTTGCATCCTGATGCCAACATCATGAAGCTGCCCAATGTCTCCGCCTCGATTCCGCAGCTCAGGGCCGCGATCAAGGAATTGCAGTCCAAGGGCTTCAATGTTCCTGATTATCCCGATAACCCCACAACGGATGCCGAGAAGGACATCCGCATCCGCTTCGGGAAAGTGCTCGGCAGCGCCGTCAATCCCGTCCTGCGTGAAGGCAATTCGGACCGCCGCGCGGCCCCCGCCGTCAAGCAATACGCACGCAACAACCCGCACAAGATGGGCGTCTGGAGCAAGGATTCCAAAACCCACGTCGCCTACATGCAGGGCGGTGATTTCTTTGGCTCGGAAGTTTCGACCACGATTGCCGCGCCGACCGTTGCGCGCATTGAGCATGTCGCCACTGGCGGCGCCGTTACGGTGCTGAAGGCAAAGCAGCCGTTGATCGCAGGCGAAATCATCGACGTTGCCGTGATGAGCCGCAAGGCGCTGCGCGCGTTCTTCGCCGAGCAGATTGAAATTGCAAAGAAAGAAGGCGTGTTGTTCTCGCTGCACGTCAAGGCGACGATGATGAAGATCTCCGATCCCATCATTTTCGGCCATGTCGTTTCTGTCTTCTTCGAAGACGTCATGACCAAGCACGCTGCAACGTTGAAAGCTCTTAACGTCAATCTCAACAACGGCCTTGGCGACATGCTGACCAAGATCGAGACGCTGCCGGACGCAGAGAAAGCCGCGATCAAGGCCGATATTGCCGCCGTTTATGCAAAGCGGCCGGAACTCGCCATGGTCAATTCCGACAAGGGCATCACCTGCCTGCATGTGCCCAGCGATATCATCATCGATGCTTCCATTCCCGCGATGGTTCGCGAAGGTGGCAAGATGTGGGACAAGGCTGGCAAGGCGCGCGACGCGATGGCCGTGGTTCCCGACCGCTCCTATGCGCGGCTGTTTCAGGCGACTGTCGAGGATTGCAAGGCCAATGGCGCGTTCGACCCCAAGACCATGGGTTCGGTGCCGAATGTCGGCCTCATGGCGCAGGCCGCCGAAGAATATGGCTCGCACGACAAGACGTTTGAAATGGCTACCGACGGAATTGTTCGCGTTGTTGCCGAAGACGGCCAAGACGCCGGTAAAGTGCTGCTGGAGCGTCCGGTTGAAACCGGCGACATCTTCCGCATGTGCCAGGTGAAGGACGCGCCGGTTCAGGATTGGGTGAAGCTGGGCGTGCGTCGCGCGCGCCTGACCAATACGCCTGCTGTGTTCTGGCTCGACAAGAACCGTGCGCATGATGCGCAGCTCATCATGAAGGTCGAGACATATCTGAAGGACCAGGACACCAAGGGCCTCGACATTCGCATTCTCGCGCCGGTCGAGGCGATCAAACTGTCGTTCGAGCGCATTCGCAAGGGGCAGGATACTATCTCCGTCACCGGCAATGTGCTGCGCGATTACCTGACCGACCTGTTTCCGATCATGGAACTGGGCACATCAGCGAAGATGTTGTCTGTTGTGCCGTTGCTGGCAGGCGGTGGCCTGTTTGAAACGGGCGCAGGCGGTTCTGCGCCCAAGCATGTGCAGCAGTTTCAGGAAGAGGGCTATCTGCGCTGGGATTCCCTGGGCGAGTTTCTGGCGCTGGGTGCATCGCTCGAGCATATGGCCGACACGTACAAGAACGCCAAGGCGCAGGTTCTCGCCGAAACGCTCGACAATGCCATCGGCAAGATCCTCGAGTTCAACCGCAATCCTTCGCGCAAGGTCGGCGAGATCGACAATCGCGGCAGCCATTTCTATCTCGCGATGTACTGGGCGCAGGCGCTGGCTGCACAAACCAAGGACGCCGAACTTGCCGCCCGCTTCAAGCCGCTGGCCGAAAAGCTGTCTGCCAATGAGGCAAAGATCAACGCAGAGCTGATCGGCGCGCAGGGCAAGCCAGTGGATATGGGCGGCTATTACGTGCCCAATGACGCCAAGGCAGTCGCAGCCATGCGCCCAAGCGCGACGCTGAATGCTGCGCTTGCGGGGTTGTGATCTATTGGTGCGCCTTCACCCCTCCGGGGTGAAGCGAAGTTAGGTCCCTGTTCCACGGGTTTTACCCGTGGCTACAGGCCGGGGCCCCTTCGGGGCTGCGCCGCGCGAAGATACTTCGGTCAAAACTTCAGATTGACCGAACTGCGGATCGCGCCCCAACGGGGCGCAAGAGTGTAGCCACGGGTGAAACCCACGGTTTTCCGTGATCCCCGCAGACACTGCCCCGAAGGGGCAGAGGAATTTCCATCTCAATCGAACACATATTTCTCGTCGGACTCTACGCCATGTGCGCGAAACAGGCGCAACAACTCTGATCTGAAATCCTGTTTCGCGTGATGCTCGGCCTGTCGCGCTATGTATTTTTTTACCGCGGCTTCCTGCGACTTGCTGACCGAAAACGCGCTGTAGCCCTCCTGCCATGCGAAGACGGCAAGTTCAGGATATGTATCGTGCACCCATTTGCTCGACTGCGACTTCACTGTGCGCATCAGGTCGGACACTGAGCCATCCAGCCGCCAGCGGAAATACAGGTGAAT
>CAMDKB010000357.1 GCA_945901195.1 Rhizobium sp. Q54 | reverse complement strand
GCAGCCGACTTCGCGACCATCCGAGGATTCCTCTCAACCGCAAAAAAGCAGGGCTGGAACATCATCGAAGCCCTGAGCCGGGACCCGCCGGACCTCGCAAAAAGGCTGCGCCCCGCTTAACATCGCCCAGGAACCTGGGCAGTTACGATAATTCAATAATTGAGTATCGCGTCGCCCGTTGTGCTCTTGAAACAGGCTATTTCTGGTCGGGCTCAGAGCGTTGCTGATTACGAATGTAATATTTCGCGGGTTCGTCAACCATTCGTCTACATTTATGAGATGCGGGGTATTCCGAATCCGCCCTTTGATTTGGATTAGTCAATTTTGCCAAATTCTGGTTTGCGCTGATCATGGTGAGATGGGTTCGTTGTTTCGAGCTTTGCCACGAAGGTAAATTTGATACGGTTAAGCATCGTAAACGTAGCATTATACAGCTACCAATGACGGGTCGACGTCAGCATGAATTCCTTCTCACACATCCAAATTGAAAAATTGCCAGTGTCGATACTCCAAAAGTGGATCGAAGCGTGCCATCGTATCAAATCCGGGGAACACAAATATCTATCATATAGATGTCACAGAATATTATATATTCTATAGATCAATAAGCCGAAAAGCACAATAGCCAGAGTAACTTGCATCATTCTCCAAACCCCCGCATGACCTGTGGGTATGGGGACGGTTATGAACAGGTTTTCTGTTGCAACGCTCGCATGTGTGCTTGCGCTTCCAGATTCGGCGCAGGCTGCAACACGGATATCGGAATCATTTACCGTTCAGATCGTCGTCTTGGCTGCACCGCAGAAATCAAGCGGCCGATCGATTCAACGAAGGCCAAGCAGCCGCGCACTTGGCGCCTCCTGGCAGTCACCTTCAGCGCAGCAGAAACAGATCATTCGCATGACAACACCTGCGCCGTCAGTGTCGTTCTCATTGGAATAGGCAAGAAAACGCTCATCGCTCGGGAAGAAATAATCTTAACAGGGGTGAAACATGGTATCCTTGAAAAAATATCTATTACCATCTGTAATTTTCACTTCGGGTCTGGTTGCTGGATTGGCGTTAGATAGCAGTGCTATTTTCCAACCACTCGTCGCCGGGAACAATCTCAGCGGAAAACTCTTACCAGCCATATCGCTGGAGTTGTCGCAACCGCCGAAAACGGTGTCCGCTCCGGTTGAACAAATGTTGCCATATCTCTTTGAGCAATCGGCTTTCAAACCTGCTTATGTCGCCTTGGGGCTGGGCGGCGTTTATTTTTTGATCTGGATAAAACGTCGCCGCAGGCGGGTCGCGATCAAGAATTTCGAGCGAAAGGATTCTTTGAGCGCTTATGGCGCAGAGATGGAGCGCATCGCGGTGCAAATGTCTCTTGCGGCGCCCGTCAATTTACCGCGGAATCTTTTGGAAAACCCATTTTCCGACGCAATCGAAGGCGTCGATTTCGAAACTCGCGTCCAAAGCGCAATCACGGGATCAGAGCGTCACGGCCGCCTGCTGGGCGTCATCCATCTCGGATTTCGCCCGACGTGCGTCGGCGACAGGGCTCCTGATTCACGGCTCCGGGGTATCCGCCTGAGTGCGATGCAGGAAGAACTGCAGGTCAGTCTGAGGTCCGGGGATTGCGTGAAAGTCACAGGCGAGGGCAAGATAAGCGTAATCATTCCGCTGCTGGCTACGCGCCCCGATCTGGAAAAGATTGCGGCCCGCCTTTACAGGGTTGCGCTCAAGGCTGGGCAGGAACTGGATTTGCCGGTGGCCTATCAGCCTGGTTGCGCGATGTATCCGATCGACGGCTATTCCGCCGCCGAGTTGATCGAAGTGGCACAGGAAGGTGCCCTGAACATACGCATTCATTCGAATTCGGAATTTGCGACGTATGATTCGGTCCTCAGCCTTGAAAACCCGGGTTGGCGCAGAGAGTTGGCCCCGGTTGTCTGAACAGCTTTCTACGAAAGATACGTGCCGGATTGATGCCGGCGTCGGCAGATAGCGTTTTCGCCCATGGCTCTGGAAGGCGGTGTCGAGCATCTGGCTTCGGCGTGAACTCCGTTGGCCCGGAGCTGGACGCAGTCGAGGTCGCCCCACCATACGGCTCCTTTTCGATCACGGCCCTCGCGGCAGCGGCCATTGTGCAGAGCTACTTGCAGGTTGTCGCAGGGTAGTTGCCTAAAGCATGACAGTAAAAATACATAATATATTGTAATACAATAAAAATATAGACTCGTGAGCAGCGCGGTCGCCTGTACTTTTGCCCTCAAAGCTCTGATCGCCCCATGATTATTGTTTGTGCGCATGGCTGCAATGCGATAGGGAGAGCCCACGATTCTTCGAATTGTTCCTGCGCCGGTGCCGGGACGCCGCGCCAGGAACACGAAAAAGCCCCGGACATCGGGTGGATGTTCGTTTTCGCCGCTGCCGCATGACGCACAGCACCTGTCTATCACGCGTAAGAGCAACGGCTGCGGCCAGTCTGGAACTTCCCTTTGAGCATTGGACATAATTCCGGGCCTACGCCGCCCGAGGCGCGCAGTTGGTCAAGAGTCTTGGGGAGCTATCAAAAGCCGAGTCTTTTGCGCAGCCTGACGGAGCTTGCGGTCACGGGAGGTCCATTTTTCGCGTTATGGGCTGCTGCCTGGCTTGTGGATTATTTGGGCTATTGGTGGGTTTCGCTCATGCTTGCAGTCCCGGCAGGCGTGTTTCTCGTACGTCTGTTCATGATCCAGCACGATTGCGGCCACGGCTCATTCTTTGCCAGGCAATGGATGAATGACTGGGTGGGCCGGGCGCTGGGTGTGCTCACCATGACCCCCTATGACTTCTGGCGACGCACACATGCGATCCATCACGCGACCTCGGGCAATCTCGACAAGCGGGGTATTGGCGACGTCAACACGCTCACCCTGCGTGAATACAACGCTTTGACTGCGTGGGGCCGTCTGAAGTACCGAACCTATCGTCACCCCATTGTAATGTTCGGCATTGGCCCAGCCTATCTTTTCCTTCTGCAACATCGCCTGCCGGTTGGCCTCATGGTCAATGCAGGCTGGACCCCGTGGATCAGCACGCAGGCCACCAATGCCGCTGTAGCGATTATCGCGGCTGGTCTGATCTGGCTGATTGGTGTTCAGGCGTTCTTTCTTGTTCACCTGCCGATTATTCTCATCGCGGCCACGATCGGAGTCTGGCTGTTTTATGTACAGCATCAGTTCGAAGACACGTTCTGGAGCCGCCAAAGTGGCTGGAGTTTCCATGAGGCGGCGCTGCAGGGCTCGTCTTATTACGATTTGCCGGGTGTCCTGCGCTGGTTGACGGCGAATATCGGCATTCATCACGTCCATCATATGAGCGCGCGCATTCCCTATTACCGGCTGGGCGATGTGCTGAGGGATAATCCGGCTCTCAAAAACGTGAGCAGACTTACGCTGATGGAGAGCCTGCGTTGCGTGAGGCTCGCCCTTTGGGACGAAGATCAGCTCAAGATGATTTCCTTTCGCGAAGCCAAATCACTACCTGCAGCGGCGTAACGGCGGAACCTATCGCTTCTCCGGCTTGACAGGATAGCAGGCTTCCGTCACTTCGCCAGTTCTCTTGAGCGGAGTTTGAAATGTCTGCCAAATCTGGGATGCCTCATAAAGTTTTCATTGATGGAGAGTCTGGCACGACCGGACTGCTGATCCGTGAAATGCTGGGTGCGCGCAGCGACATCAAAATCGTCTCGATTGCGCCAGAACATCGCAAGGACACGGGCGCGAAAAAAGCCCTGATGGCCGAAGTGAACGTCGTCATCCTCTGCCTGCCTGACGACGCCGCAAAAGAGAGCGCTGCGCTCGCGGTCTCGCTTGGCAACAGCGCTCCCAAATTGCTTGATGCTTCAACCGCCCATCGGTTGCATCCAGACTGGACGTTCGGATTTCCCGAGCTGGGCGCCGGTCAGGCGGACGCGATTCGCGGCGCGCCCCGCGTATCAAATCCGGGCTGTTATGCCACCGGCGCTATCGCATTATTGCGGCCACTAATCGATGCATCGCTAATACCCTCGGATTTTCCGCTGACCATCAATGCAGTTTCCGGGTACAGCGGCGGTGGTAAATCCATGATCGCCGAGTACGAAGCACGCACCGCGCCCGACTTCGAGCTTTATTCACTGTCTCTTGAGCATAAACATGTGCCCGAAATCGTGCTTCATTCGAAACTGCAGTGCAGGCCGATTTTTGTTCCATCCGTTGGCGATTTCCGGCAGGGGATGCTCGTTTCCATCCCGCTGCATCTCGATAGACTGCCCGGCAAGCCCGTAGGTCAGGATCTAGAGGCCGCGTTGTCGAAGCATTACGGCGCTGTCGGTTTCGTGCGCACGATCGCGGCCAGCGCGATCGTAGCTGAGGCTGGCAAGCTCGAGCCACAATCCCTCAACAATACCAATGTTATGGAGCTTCGCGTCTACGCCAATGAGCCGCGCAGGCACGCTGTATTGGTCGCCAGACTAGATAATCTGGGGAAAGGAGCCTCAGGAGCGGCTGTGCAAAACCTCGATTTGATGCTGGCGCTGAGCTGAACAAGTAAATACTTAAGGCAGATGAGGTTTCTCAAATTCTCGTGGGATGCATTGATTTTACGACTGTTGCATAAAAGTCACTCATGCTCATAATCACGTCAATCTTATTATCGAATGCGGTTTAGAACGCCAGGGGAATCGGGTGAATAAAAATTCTCACGCGGCAACGAGGCTGGCGAGGTAGTCGTCGTCCCATCCGGCGGCCTTGCGGCGCAGACGGATGGAACTCTTTCCCGGAGCCACGCGCAGTAGATTGCAGGCGACGCGCCGGCAGGTC
>CAMDKB010000356.1 GCA_945901195.1 Rhizobium sp. Q54 | reverse complement strand
AATACGCTCGCCGGGCTCAAGACAACGGACCGCAACCTTCTGGAAGTCGTCCGATCCTTTGGCGCAACGCCCAGCCAGATTTATTTCAAGGTGCGAATTCCCGGCGCCTTGCCATTTATCATCGCAGGCTTGCGCGTATCGGTGGCGCGGGCGCTTGTCGGCGTTGTGGTCGCAGAATTGTTTGGCGCGCGCGCCGGACTCGGCTTTCTGATTTTCCGTTCCGCCCAGAGTTTCGATACGGCTGGGCTTTTCGTGGCAGTTTTCATTCTTGCGATCTGCGGCGTTCTTTGCGTGGAATTGTTGAAATGGATTGAAATTCGCCTCGCGCCCTGGCGTTTCAACAACATCGAGGAAGAGTAAAGTGAACGCGCCCAAACTCTCCACGCGCAATCTGTGCAAATCCTTTCAGAAGGATGGTGTGTCCATCGAGGTTTTGCGCGGGCTCAACATCGATGTCGGCAAGGGCGAATTCGTCTCAATTGTCGGCGCATCGGGTTGCGGAAAAACGACGTTTTTGCGGCTGGTCAACGGGTTGATCAGAGCGTCCTCAGGCAGCGCCATGATCGATGGACGTGAAGTGACAGCGCCGGGCGGCGATATAGCATTCGTGTTCCAGCAGGATGGCCTGCTGCCGTGGCGCAATGTCATCGACAACACCATCATCGGGCCAGAAATTCAAGGCCGCAATCTCGGCGAAGCCCGTGATCTCGCGTCATCCTTTCTCTCGCTTGTCGGACTTCGCGGGTTTGAAGAACATTATCCGCACGAACTCTCGGGGGGCATGCGCCAGCGTGTCAACATGGCGCGTGCGCTCACAGCCGGCGCGGAAGTTCTGTTGATGGATGAGCCGTTCGCAGCGCTTGATGCGCAGACCCGCGAGATCATGCAGACAGAACTGACGCGCATCTGGAGCGAGACTGGAAAGACTGTTCTGTTCGTCACCCATCAGATTGACGAGGCGGTGTTTCTGTCCGATCGCGTGCTGGTCTTCACTGTGCGGCCAGGCCGACTAAAGGAAGAGGTCATCGTCAAATTGCCGCGGCCGCGCGAGCTTGTGTTGAAGCGATCGCCGGAATTCGGGCTGTATGTTGATCGCATCTGGCGTCTCATCGAAGAAGAAGTCCGCGAAAGCATTCGGCGCGAGACGGAGGAATCGCTACAGGCAGCTCGAAGATAGATACATGCATGCGTAATTTGGACAGGTGTCGAACCAGGGAGGAAGCAATATGCATAAGAGAATTGCAACACTATCGGCAGCGGCGCTGCTGGCTTTAGCGGCGGCTTCTACGGCCATCGCGCAAACAAAGGTCATCGTCGGGCAGGTTTCACGCACAGCCGTCAACTGGCCCAGCTTCATCGCCGAATCCGAAGGGATGATGAAGGCTGAGGGCATTACGCTTGACACGATCTATGTCGGAAATGTTGCGTTGATTGCGCAACAAGTCGTCGGCGGATCGCTCGATATCGGCAACACCACATTTGAAACCGCCATTCAGGCGATTGAAAGCGGCGCGCCCCTGTCGATCATCGCCTCTGTGGCGATCAAATATCCATTCTCGCTGATGACTGCGAAAGATGTGAAAACGCCTGCCGACATCAAGGGCAAAAAGGTCATTCTGCCAGTTCCAAAATCGGACATGGATAATTTCATCACCGACTGGCTCGTCAAGAATGGCATGCGGCCCAATGATATTGACCGGATCTATGATGGATCGACAACCAATCGCTACGCAGCGCTGAAAACAGGCGCTGTGTCTGCCGCAGCCGTCACCTCGCCGGTCGATTTTACTGCGGCGGCAGAGGGCTTCAACAAGATGATCGATTTCGGCTCGTATGTGCAAGGCTATGGCTTCATCGCCGTTATCGCGCGCAAGGACTGGCTGGCCAAAAATGAAAAGACTGTGCGTGGCTATTTGCGGGCAGTCTCCAAGGCGACGGACTGGGTCTATGAGCCTGCCAATCGCCCCAAGGCTTTGGATATCCTGGTCAAGGAATCCAAGCAATCCATGGATGTAGTGGAAAAAACCTATGACTATTTCGTCAACCAGCTGAAGCCTTTCAGCCGGGGGCTGGCGATCCCGGATGCCGACATCGACAACGTGATCGCGGCACTGCGCACCAATGGTTTTGTTAAGTCGGCACAGGCTCCACGCGAAAAATATATTGACTTGCGCTACCTGAAATAGGTCTTAGCGGCATTGCGCTTCCATTGCGCCGCAATGCCGTTTTGATTGCCGTGTTACGCGATTGCGCAGGCAGGTATGGACTTCGCATTTCCTGCAATCTCTTAACGCACAATGATACGGCTTTCGGGCTGGACATCGACCTGCCCGAGCTTGCGCACATAGACCATGACATCATTGGCTATCAATTGTGCGTCTTCAACGCGGGTACGCAATGCCGATTGGGTGAACGCCGTAAAGCCGTCGCCACCACGCAAGAAAAAGTCGCTTGCCGCGACCGTATAATATTTTGCTGGCTCCAGCGGCGCAGCGCCAATCGTCACGCTCACCACTCGCTCCCCGGCCTTGCGCGATGGGTCGATCACGACTTTCGCGCCGGAGATCTGGACAAAGAGGCCCGCGGGGCGTGGGAACGCGGCATAACCATGTTCAAGAGTCTTGAGAATGTCCTGGCCTGTCAGCCGGAAAACCAGCGTCTTGTTGGCGAACGGCAGTTCCGTCAGCACGTTCCGCCTTGACAGTTTGTGCCCGACTTCATAGCGACGGCCCCCACGAATGCCGCCGCCGTTCATGATGGCAAGATCTGCATTGGTGACAAAGCGAATCGCATCCGTGATGAGGTTGCCCCAGGCCGCCTCGCCGCCACGCACCACCGCGCTGCGACTATCGAGAGGCGCGGCGAGCGTGCCGATTTCCACATCGAGTTCGCGGCTAAGCTGATCTTCATAAAATTTCACGCGAGCCGTCATATCCGCATCAGGCGTCACGTCAGCAGTATCAATGATACGCACATGAGGTTTCCATTCAAGGCGCGCGCCCGGCGCCGCCTTGTCCTCGAATGTGATATCGAGCGCCATGACGTAGAGCGCATCTTCCCCACTTTCCATGAAAACGGATTTGCGATTGTAGAGGTAGCGAATATCGTGATCGTCGCCACTGAGCAGCACATCGACAATTCCAAGATCGTGAATGTTGTTGTCGATATGCCTTTCGGCGTGCACGACACCGACGATGAGATCCGCGCCCTGTTCGCGCAAGGCTTTGGCCCGTTCGGCGAGAGTGGCGGTCACCGGCGTGATCTTGAGATCGCCCGGATTTGATTTTTCTGGTGCATCTTCCGCCGTCACGCCGATCATGGCGATCTTCAGTCCGTCGGCTTCAATGAGCTCACTGGCTTTCAAACCTTTCAGCGGCAGCCCGTCAGCGCCCGTGAGATTGGCTGCGTACACGGGAAATTTTGCTTCGCTCATGCGTTTGATGAACACGTCACGGCCAAAGTCGTATTCGTGATTGCCGGGTACAAAGAAATCCACGCCCAGCCTGTTGGTTATATCGATGACGTGTTCGCCCTGATCAAAACTGCACATCAGGCAGGGGGAGATGGCGTCGCCTGCATGCACCACGATCACTTTGCCGCCGCGTGCACGTTCCGCCTTGATAACACTGGCAAGGCGCGCATACCCGCCGCGACCGTTCTGTTCTGACATTTTGTAAATGTCGCTTGTCAGGACGAATGTAATCTTGCGTGGCGCAGCTATTCCAGGGAGTGCGAGAAGACTGCAAACCGCAATCGCCAGGGCAAGCGCAAAAAAACGGGGCAAGGCTGACACGTTGGCGACTCCGGTGCGCGCGTAGAAACGCGCGATCCCTTAGCATCCGCTGATCGCGCCACCAAACCAGCCGGTATTGTCAAGGTTCCTTGATGCCAAGCGGCGGGATGATCTGGTCCCAGCGCTTAATCTCGGATTGATAGTAATTTGCAAATTCCTTCCCGTGCACTGTGCCGGGCTCTACACCAAGGTCTTTCCAGCGGGCGATGATTTCAGGCATCTTCAAGATGGACTCGATTTCACGCGTCATCTGTTCCACAGCGGCTGGAGGCGTGCCCGCTTTCATGAATGCGCTGTACCACAGCGCGACATCGACGGAATATCCACTCTCCATCAATGTCGGGATCTCGGGCACGAGCGCGGATCGCTGCGGGGTTGATGCGGCCAGGGCTATAAGTACGCCTTCCTTGATGCGTGCGGAAACAATGCCGACGTCCGAGAACAAGAATGTCAGTTCGCCCTTGGCGACCGATTCAGAGGCGGGCAGCATGCCCCTGTAAGGCACGTGTGTGAGATCAAGCTTTGCAAGCTGGCCAAACATCACAGCAGCAATAGCGGGCGTGGAACTGGTGCCTGACGATCCATAGGTGCCTTTCCCCGGATTGGCGCCGATCCATTGGACGAATTCCTTGACGGTCTTCACCTTCATCGCCGGATTGACAACGAGGATCAGCGGCACCGTACCGATCAACGATATCGGTATGAGATCCTTTTCCCTGTCGAACGGAATGGAGGGAAGTACATGGGGCGAGATGCACATCATGCCCAAGGTGGCGATCAAGACTGAACCGCCATCGGCCGGTGCGTTTGTGAGCGATTGCACCGCGATCATGCCTGCGCCGCCAGCCTTGTTGTCAGCGACCGCCGTTATATTGAGCCGCTTGGCAAGCTCTGCGCCGATTACGCGCGGCATGATATCGACCGTGCTGCCAGGAGGTGCGGGCACGATGAAACGCACATTTTTGGCGGGATAGGTTTGCGCTGCCGCTGGCAGAGCCGGAAAATACAATGCCGCCGCACACAGAGCACCAGCGACACCCTTCAACCACTTGGCTTGCAAGG
>CAMDKB010000355.1 GCA_945901195.1 Rhizobium sp. Q54 | reverse complement strand
AGCGATGAGTCAAGCCTCATCGCTTTACTGACATTACAGAGCAGCGCGAACGGCGGGCTTAACCTGTGCTGCCGGCGGGGCTGGACTGGATTCAACGGCCGGAGCCCGATCCGCTTTTGTCGTGGCTTTGACCGGTGTAACCGGAATCGCCTGGACCTCGACCAGCGGCTTTGTCGACAATCGGTTCGCGCGATCGATAGCCGCCAATACATTCGAATTGCCCGCCGCAAATTGCGAAGCGCGTGACAGAGCCGAAAATTCCGTGCTGGCGTGCTGTGTGTTGGCTGCGCCGGTGAATACCTTGAGCCCGTCGGTCGTCACCACGACATCGCCACGCCGGAGCGTGGGATCACGCAGGAAGGGCCCCAAGGGACCAGGAAGCACTTCGACGCGGGGCGCTGTCGTCTTCAATCCTGCGGCGGCTGATTTAGCTGCGGAAATCCCTTTAACAGTTTTGGCCGATGATTTCGCCTTGGCGCGCTGGGCCGCTTTTATCCGTGAGCCTTGCGCGCTGGACACGAGGGGAACATCATATTGTGGCCTTGGTGCATAAATCGGCTGCTGCGCCTGCCTGACGCCAAACAACGTCTCAAAGAACCCAGCTGCCATAGCCGGACCACTGAAAACGGGCGCGAGAATACCCACCGTGACTCCAAGCAAAATGGCTTGCATCGCCCGTGCAGGCTTGCGGTTTCGTGCCATCGCGGGCGCGGTCTTGACGCCTGATGCATGTGTCATGGCTGCCTCCTGTGATCTGGAGGCTTGAACCACAACACGCACAAGCCGCGCTGTGCGATTTCGCACATTTATAGAAGGGGCGCGTTCGCGCTCGCGAACGGAGCTATACGCGACAACAAAAAAGGCGGCCACCTGGGCCGCCTTTATAATCCTGCGCGTGACCTGAAAAACCGGCCTTAATCGAGACGGAATTTGCCCATTTCGCGATGCTCCGCGCCGATCCGCCTGACAGTCCCGGTGACTGACCGATAGATCAGTGTATCGGTGTTGATGATGTCCTTGCCGAACTTCACGCCCTGAACCAATGGCCCGTCGGTTACACCTGTAAGGCAGACGATCACGTCGCCGTTTGCCAGCTCCTTCATGGTGTATTTCCGCTTGGGATCGGTGATGCCCATGGAGCGGGCCCGTTCGATTTTTTCAGGCGTATCGAGCACGAGCCTGCCTTGCATCTGGCCCCCGACACAGCGCAGGGCGCCAGCTGCAAGCACGCCCTCGGGTGCGCCACCGGTGCCCATATACATATCAACGCCCGATATTGCGGTCTGGGCGCAGTAGATCACCCCGGCGACATCGCCATCGGTAATCATGCGCACCGACGCGCCTGCACGTCTGCAGCCATCAATAAGCCCCTGGTGGCGTTCGCGATCCAGAATCAGCACTGTGATCTCGCCGGGGGTAACGCCCTTGGCCTTGGCGAGTGCGCGGACGTTTTCCTCCGGGGTCATGTCCAGATCGACCACGCCTTCGGGATAACCTGGACCGATGGCGATCTTTTCCATGTAGACATCCGGCGCATTCAACAGGGCGCCCGCTTGGGCGACCGCCATGACGGCAACGGAGCCAGCCATATCCTTGGCGCAAAGGGTTGTACCTTCGAGCGGATCAACGGCGATATCGACCTTGGGGCCCGTCATCGTGCCGACCCGCTCACCGATGAACAGCATCGGAGCTTCGTCGCGCTCGCCTTCGCCGATCACGATTGTGCCGTCGATTGGCAAACGGTTCAATTCACGGCGCATGGCATCGACGGCAGCCTGATCAGCCGCCTTTTCGTCGCCCCTGCCGCGCAGATGGGCTGCGGCCACGGCTGCGCGTTCCGTCACACGCACGAGTTCCATGGTCAGAATACGTTCGATGATATCCTGCTGCTTGATTACGAGATCGGCCATCTGGGTCCCCTGAAGGCGGGTTGTGTTCGAATAAAATTATTCGCGTTCGATTCGGATTACCTGCGGTGTGCCTGCTATGTACCCGTCTCCGACGGCTGCATCCAGTGCCTCGCGAATTAATGCTTCGGTTGTTGCATATGTTATTAACACAACCGGAACGGGATTACCCGGCTTGCCGGTGCTGCGCGCGGAACCAGCTGCCTTCTGCATGATGCTTTCCAGTGAAATCTGGCGTTCGGCAAGGCGTGTGGCGATGGCGGCAGCCGCGCCGGGCCGGTCCTGAACGCTCAGACGGACGTAATAACCGCCTTCGTGCTCGGCAATTTCCGGGCGGCCGGGCTTCGTCAGGGTCGTCACCGGCAGACCAAATGGCGTTGATCTGATACCCTTGGCGACATCGGCGATATCGGCAACGACAGCAGAGGCCGTTGCTTCCCCGCCAGCGCCGGGGCCCACGAGGGTGAGTTCCTTGACAGCGTCGGCATCGACGGTGACCGCATTGGTCACACCCATCACCTGCGCAATCGCAGAGGATAATGGCACCATGGTGGGGTGAACACGCTGCTCGATGCCGCCAACCGTGCGCTGAGCTACGCCCAGAAGCTTGATCCTGTAGCCCAGCTCTTCTGCCGATTTGAGATCGGCCAGCGTTATGGACTGGATGCCCTCGACGTGGATCGCCTCCGCATCAACCTGTGTCCCGAAGGCCAGCGAGGTCAGAATCGACAGCTTGTGGGCCGTATCAAAGCCGCCGATATCGAAGGTCGGGTCAGCTTCCGCATAACCGAGGCGCTGGGCTTCCTTCAGGCATTCGTCGAAGGACAGACCTTCCTGCTCCATGTTGGACAGGATGTAATTGCAGGTTCCGTTGAGAATTCCGTAGACGCGCTCGATACGGTTGCCGGCCAATCCTTCGCGCAGCGTTTTCACAATGGGAATGCCGCCGGCGACCGATGCCTCGAACGCCAGAGGCGCCTTGTTGGCTTCCGCCAGCGCCGCCAGCGCCATGCCGTGTTTGGCGAGCAGCGCCTTGTTGGCCGTCACCACGCCCTTGCCGCGCTTCAAAGCCGCCTCGACCGAGGCGCGGGCTGGCCCATCGTCGCCGCCGATCAGTTCCACGAAAAGATCTATATTGGCACTTTCGGCCAAAGCGATGGGATCACTGAACCATTCGAGGCCTTCCAGATCAATGCGCCGGTCGAGGCCACGATCACGGGCGGACACTGCGACGACCTCGATCTGGCGGCCCGTGCGGGCCGTCAAAGCCTCCGCCTGACGGCGCAAAAGCCGGATTACGGATGCGCCAACGGTGCCAAGGCCCGCTATGCCGACGCGCATGACAGTGCTCATAAATATGATCCGTGCTGGACGCGGGATTCACCCGCACAGCGCGCCTTGTGCCTGATTTTGGCGAGGGGTTCAAGGAAAGCCGCTAATACGGGGCAATCGGAAGAAGTGGGGGCGGGAATGCCATGGAAGCAAGCTGCCTCAATTAGCTTAGGGAGTGAGCGACCATCTGCTTCAACCCAGACAAAGCTGTTACATTTCCGAGGCTGGTGTTCTGGGTCAGCGAAGATGTCGCAGGCGCGCTG
Source organism: Rhizobium sp. Q54 (assembly GCA_945901195.1). GTDB lineage: Bacteria > Pseudomonadota > Alphaproteobacteria > Rhizobiales > Beijerinckiaceae > Terripilifer. The sequence goes on along the minus strand of CAMDKB010000355.1, from coordinate 1,381 downwards.
TTCTGCAATTATTACAAATTTTGGTATGAGTAGGAACAGACGGGGAAGATCAATCAAATATGATGTAAAGTCGGCTGGATTATCTGGGGGAGACGAATGCGTAAATTTGGATTGCTCACTACTTTACTTGCGGGCCTCGCAGCAACAGGGGCGCAGGCACAGGATTATCCTTCACGGGAAATCCGTCTGATCTGCGGATTTCCGGCCGGCAGTGGCGCTGACATCATGTACCGGCATATCGCAGAAAAGCTGAGCGCTGCGGCGGGAAAGCCGGTTCTGGTCGAGAACAAGCCGGGCGTCCAGGGCCATCTGGCGCACGTAACGGTCGCAAAGGCAAAGCCCGATGGGTATACACTGACCTTGCAGGGTGGCAGCAGTCTGGCATCCATCAACTTTCTGCTGAAAAACCCGCCGGTCGATCCGCTCAAGGATTTTGACTATATCGGCATGGTTTTGCGCCAAGGCTGGTATCTCGCGGTCGATGCAAAGAGCCCGATCAAGACTGTTGCGGAATTGACGGCCATCCTGAAGCAGAAAGGGTCCAAAGGATCCTACGCGGTCTCCACGAACACCGGCATAGTCTTTGCGGAACTTTACAAGGCGGGGGCTGGCCTGGAGACGGTGCCGGTCAATTACAAGACGATCATGGATTCCATGAATGACCTTGCCGGTGGCAATGTCGACATGTCGATGACCGATCCGCCGTTCACAATCGCAAGCCTCCGGGCCGGACGTTTGCGTGCACTTGCAGTCAGCACCGGAAAACGTGTTGCCGCGACGCCGGATATTCCAACCATGGAAGAGTCAGGAATTCCCGGCATAGATGTGGATGTCTGGTGGTCAATTCAGGGACCTGCAGGCATGCCAAAGCCGGTACGGGATCAACTCGGCAAATGGATCCATCAGATTGTCACGTCGGACGACACGAAGAAATTCTACGCCGGAATCGGCACTGACCCCCTTATTGGCACAGGTGAAGAAACGCGCGCCCTGATCATCAAGGACATGGATCGCTGGCGCGACTGGGTGAAACGCGCGAAAATCGAACCGCAATGACCTGCCCCTGCATTTCTCCGGACACCGCACTTCGGTGTCCGGAGAGTGTTTAGCCGGAATTCAAGTACTTCCTCCGCTCACAACCCCGTCTTCTCCACCCGCCCGCTCGCTTCCACGAACCAGCGCTCGCTTGCAAACGGCTTGCCTTGGAGGCGCGCCACCATCCAGTCGGCGACGTAGGTTGTGGCGTTGGGGCCGAGGTTGCTTGAGGGCACGGTGCCGATGGCGTGTCGGCTATCCTGATAGATCACGAGCTGGCGGGGCGCGCTCATGGCTGCGAACATTTCCTCGACACCGGATAGTGGACCCAGTTCATCGGATTCGC
>CAMDKB010000354.1 GCA_945901195.1 Rhizobium sp. Q54 | reverse complement strand
ACCTGCCGGCGCGTCGCCTGCAATCTACTGCGCGTGGCTCCGGGAAAGAGTTCCATCCGTCTGCGCCGCAAGGCCGCCGGATGGGACGACGACTACCTCGCCAGCCTCGTTGCCGCGTGAGAATTTTTATTCACCCGATTCCCCTGGGTATTGTACTTTGCGTATCATTGGAGGACCAAATTCCGGCAAAAAACTTCAGTTCGCCATGCCGCGTACGCTTGCGGGCAGGGCTGCGCGGATCAGCCGGGCCAGTTCGATTGCCGCTTTGGCGCGAGGGGAATTGCGGCGATAGATCAGGCGCACCCGGCGGAAGGTTCCCGGCCCCTCCAGCGGACGAAATGCGAGTAGGTCTGTTGATGTGCGCCCGCTCTCGATGGCTAGTTGCGGCGCCAGCGTGACACCATAACCTGCAGCGGTGAGATGGAGCAGCGTTTCCAGGCTTGTCGCGCGCATATCGGCCATATTTTGTTGGCCGGACAGCGGGTGAGAACAAAGGTCGAGCGCCTGATCGCGCAGACAATGGCCGTCCGTCAGCAGCAGCAGAGTTGAAGGGTCGATATCGCTCGTACGCAACGTTTTCTTGCCGACATAGGGGTGGTTGGCAGGCGTAACGATCCAGAATGGCTCATCGAACAATTCGATGCTCACCAGTTCAGTGTTGGCGGGGTCGCTGGCGATGAGCGCTGCATCCAGCTTGCCCTCGGCGACCAGCGGCACCAGGGCGCCCGTGAGGTCTTCTACCAGCATCAAGGGCGCGAGGGGCAGCTTTTCACGCGCCACGGGCAGAACATGCGGCATCAGGTAGGGACCCAGGGTGGGAATGACGCCAAGTCGCAAGCGCCCGCTCAGAGGGTCTCGATGGGCTCTTGCGCTGTCGCTGATGTCCTGTGTGGCCGCCAAAGCCCGGCGGGCGTGGGCGATGATTTCAGCACCTGCTTCTGTAGGCCGGATGTTTCTGCCGGAGCGCTGGAATATTTCTATTCCAAGCTCGGTTTCCAGCTTGGCAATCTGCCCGCTGAGCGTTGGCTGGCTCACCTGACAGGCTTCCGCTGCACGTCCGAAATGGCCATGGTCGGCGATCGCCACGGCATATTGGAGGTCTCTGAGATTCATTTCGCCCGGCAATTGATAGGTTGCAGCTATCAACATAGCGCAATCAATCGCCAAAACAACTGGCGCGAGCCCAATGTGCCGACAACAAGTGGCGTTGGCTGAACCCGCCTATCAGTTCAGGGCTGCCTAACGGTTCAAGGCTGCTTTTGCGGGCCCCGCATAGACCAGCGCGCCCTCTGTTTCATTGATCCGGCGGATCGTCAGATCGTTATCGTCGCCATCGGTTGCCGCCAGGGCGACGGAGCCCAGAGCAAACAGCGGCATCAGGCAAGGGCCGAGCCCGCTGGCCAGTTGCAGTCGCGCTGTTTCGAGAAAGCCCTCGCGTGCCGCGATGGGGAGTCTGGGATCCCTGGTCACCTTGGCGGACACAAGAAAAGCGAGACGGTTAGGCGCGATTTTCACAGGACGCGTCACCATTGCCAGCCTGTCGAGCTGCGGCACCTTGGCCACGCAGGCCCTGAGTTCCGCCAGGGAGTCCTCGCTGAACATTACAGCTGCAGTCGGCGTATCGGCTTTCAGGGTCGAGCGCTCGGCAAGGGCTTGTGCGTGTTTGCCTTGCGCCGCTTGGACGCGATCCTTTAAATTTGTGGCTTCGCTGCTTTGCGGAAAGCGTTTCACAAATTCTTCAGTCACGGACTGAGCATGCGCAAGGGATTGGAAATCCTTTTCCCCCGCGCTGGTGGCGGAAGTCACAAAATCGAGATCGTCCTGACTGAGTCTGGGTGGCGCCTTGACGGCGGTATTGACCTGCGAAAAGCCGGCTGCAGACGGTTTGCCTGCGGGCGCGGGCGCGGCAGGACTTGCTTCCGTAAAGCCGGATTTAGGCCGCGCCGGTGTGGGCTGCGGTTCGCTGGACCGCGTTGCGCGAGAGGCCGATTGCGGCGGGGTGGGGGCGCTGTCGGATTTTACTGAAGCCGATTGCTGAGGCGCAGCCGCAGGAGCCGCTTTCGCCGGAGCCGTCAGATAGGCCATCGCCCAGGCAGCATCAGCCTTGCCCGCAGGGAGATTGGAGTTTCCACTGCCAAAGGCGGCCCGCATTGATCCTGGCGATATCGGCTTGTCACCGGGACCAGGCTTGTAACCACCATCCAGCGATGAACGGCGGGCGTCCAGACCGCGTAACATGTCCAGCAGGGGCGAGGAATTGCCCAGACTATGCCCCTTCAACGCCTCACGATTGGCTTCGATCATGGCCTGGAAAAAACTGCGCTCGTTCTTGGGCTTCTCTTCGGATCGCGATTGCGTCTGCCGTTTGGATGCAACCGATGTCCGGTAGGCCTGGTATGCGCCATAGGCGGCCGATCCCACAGCGCTGAGCGCCAGAATGAATTTGAGCGTGCCGCGCACGAAGCGGACCGTATCAAAAGTTTCCTTGGCGACAAATTTCTTGTCGGTGTCGTGCAAAAGGGCAATTGCGCGAGGCGTCCTGGCCATGATCGTATCCGTTAAAACAGGCTGCCGGACTTTGCCCCCGAATTCATTATTAACAGTATAAATACGCAAAATTCTTTTGGTATGGTTTCACAGGTGTAAACTTCCTTTCGCAGCGTTTGCCAGTCGAGATCGTTTCAGCACCGTAAAACAGCGGCTTGTTTGTCACTCGTCATCCCGGTATGAAGCGCGCTCCCTTCTCCTCCAAACGATCAGGTTTTCTTTCCATGGCGATTGAACGCACTTTCTCTATCCTTAAGCCCGATGTCGCACGCCGTAATCTCACCGGCGCTGTCAATGCCAAGATCGAGCAGGCAGGTCTGCGCATTGTGGCGCAAAAGCGCGTGTGGATGACCCGCTCTCAGGCCGAAACATTTTACGGTGTTCACAAAGAGCGTCCTTTCTTTGGGGAACTGGTCGAGACCATGACATCAGGTCCCGTCGTCGTGCAGGTTCTGGAAGGCGAAAACGCCATCAAGAAATATCGTGATGTGATGGGCGCAACCAATCCTGAAAAAGCGGATGCAGGCACAATCCGCAAGGATTTCGCAATTTCAATGGGTGAGAATTCCGTGCACGGTTCCGACGCGCCGGAAACGGCGGCAATCGAAATAGCACAATGGTTTGCCGGCAACGAGATTGTTGGCTGATAAGTGATTGCCGATTGGTTCGGTATGACTTTGAGCCGTCCGCGATCGCGGACGGTTTTTTTCTGCGCCATCGCCAGTCATTTTTTGCTCACAACAGATTAAAGCTCAGTTGCGAGCATGTGAACGTCGCTTCTGAAGCCTTGTGTTATCGATGCTTCGCGGCCCTTCTGGTCGGGGAGACAGATTATGTTTACACGCCGTTCTCTTATTATAGCAGCCATTGCCGCGACGACAATTTCTCTGCCTTCGTTTGCAGCCGGAACCCGAAAATTCGACATGAAGGCGTTTGAAGCCGCGCAAGCTGCGGGCAAGCCGATCATTGTCGAAGTGCACGCCGCTTGGTGCCCTGTGTGCACCAAGAAGAAGCCGATAGCTGCATCACTTCGCGCCAAACCTGAATTTCAGAAAGCTGAATTCTTTACAGTAGACTTTGATACCCAGAAGGATGCCTTGACCCGCTTCAAAGTATCAAAGCAGTCCACAATAATCAGCTTCAAAGGCAATCAGGAAGCCGCGCGATCCACCGGCGTGACGGATGCTGCCGAGATTGAAAAGCTCTGGCGCACAGCGCTCTGATCTGATCGCGATTGCGGAGGCGCGCAACTTGAGCACCATCGGATTGGCTTTTTTGGCAGGAGTCTTGTCGATTCTGTCACCCTGCGTTTTGCCCTTGTTGCCGATGGTGCTCGGCGGCGCTGTCAGCGAGCACAAGTGGGGGACAGCGGCGTTGGCTGCCGGCCTGACGATTTCGTTCACGGTCCTTGGGTTGTTCGGCTTCGCGCTGGGCATCAACGCGGACGTCTTCCATTATGCGGCAGCCGTGTTGATGATCCTGATCGGCGCGGTTCTGATCCTGCCGCAGTTTCAGACCCGCTTTGCCGTGGCGGCAGGACCGCTTTCCAATTGGACTGAAAACCGCTTTGGCGGCTTTTCAACCGGTGGTCTTTCCGGCCAGTTTGGCGTCGGGCTGTTGCTTGACGCTGTTTGGAGCCCCTGCGTCGGGCCGACATTGGGGGCGGCCTCAATCCTCGCCTCTCGTGGCGAAAGCCTCGGTGCGGTCTCGCTGACGATGCTGGCTTTTGGCATTGGCGCAGGACTTCCCCTTCTCTTGCTTGGCTTTTTCTCCCGCGAAGCGCTGCTGCGCTGGCGTGACAAGTTGATGAAAGGCGGCAAGGCCATGAAGATGATCATGGGCGGATTGCTGGTGCAGATTGGCCTTTCCATCCTGACGAGTTTCGACAAGACCTTCGAAATTTGGCTGAACAAGGCGACAACTGCCTGGCTGATCGACATCACAACAAAGTTTTGAGGCTGAATTTTTCTGCGAGCTGTTTATGCTGCGGGCAGGAGTCCCAGCATGAACGCCCCCGCCCTAATTGCACACCGCCCATCCGTATGCCCGCACGATTGCCCTTCCACCTGCGCACTGGATGTAGAGGTCATTGACGGCAAAACCATTGGCCGTGTTCACGGCGCCAAAGACCAGAGCTACACGGCCGGTGTCATCTGCGCGAAGGTCGCCCGTTATGCGGAGCGTATCCATCATCCCGAACGCTTGCTCTATCCGTTGAAGCGCACCGGCCCCAAGGGTTCGGGGCAATTTGCGCGCATATCATGGGAAGAGGCGCTCGAAGAAATCGAAGTCCGCTTCAACGCCGCCGAGCGCGACTTTGGCCCGCAAAGCATCTGGCTGAA
>CAMDKB010000353.1 GCA_945901195.1 Rhizobium sp. Q54 | reverse complement strand
ATATTGGCGGCGCGTTTGAAATCTTCCGGCGTTACCTTTGATGCGTCGTCCGGCATTGCTGCCTCCCTGTTTGTCCCGGTCCCGGGTGTTTTCCAGCAGACATTGCCATTGCAGGCTCACCCGTGACAAGTTGCGAATTCGCGCAGGCTGGGGAGAATGGGGCCATGACCTATCTTGAAGGACAAAAATGGGGCGGTACGCCTGCAGGCGAACAGTTTCGCGCGCTTCTGGGGCGACCAGAGATTTTGCAATTGCCGGGCGCCCACAATGGACTGGCTGCGGCACAGGCGAAGGCAGAGGGATTTTCCGCGCTATATCTCTCCGGCGCGGCCATGAGCGCCTCCATGGGCTTGCCCGATCTGGGTATAATCACAGTGGAAGATGCCTGCTTCTTCATCCGGCAGATTGCGCGCTCTTCCGGGTTGCCCGTGCTGGTGGATGGCGATACCGGCTATGGTGAAGCGCTGAACGTGATGCATATGGTGCGCGCGTTTGAAGATGCGGGCGCGGCCGCGGTTCATATCGAGGACCAGTTGCTGCCCAAGAAGTGTGGTCACCTCAACGACAAGAAGCTCGCCAGCGCGGATGACATGGCGGCCAAGATAGCTGCGGCCCGCCGTGCGCGCCGTCATCTGTATATCATCGCCCGCACGGACGCGGCCGCCAGCGAGGGCATGGACGGGGCGATCGCCCGGGCCAGAAAATATCTCGCGGCGGGGGCGGATGCGATTTTTCCGGAGGCTTTGACCGACGAGAAGATGTTTCGAACCTTTGCCCGCGCGATTGAAGCTCCGCTTCTTGCCAATATGACCGAGTTCGGACGCACGCCGTTCTTCAAGGCCTCCGAGTTTCAGGACATGGGTTATAAAATGGTGATTTGGCCAGTCAGTGCGCTTCGCGTCGCCGCAAAAGCCCAGCGTGATCTCTATGCGGCCATTCGCAGTGACGGCGGCACACACGGGATGGTCAAAAGCATGATGACGCGGGCTGAACTTTACCAGACCATTGGCTACCATGATTACGAGACGCTGGATGCTTCTATTGTCAAATCCATCGCGCCTGTCGTAACTGGCGGCTGAAAAACAATCAGGGGGGGATATGGCCAATCTGAAGCTCTCGTTTGCCACAGGTCTTTATGACCGCATGCTGGCGCTCTACACGGGCGATGTGAAGCCCGAAGGAATCGATCTTGATTTCGTGCGCGTGGATTCGCCGCGAGAGATTTTCGACCGGATGGCGGGCGGCCAGGCTTTCGATGCTTCGGAGTTTTCCTGTTCCGAATTCATTCAGCGCTATGCACAAGGCGACCGCACCTTTGTTGCGATACCTGTGTTTCCATCGCGGGTGTTTCGTCATGGCATGATCACCATCAACCGCAAGCACATCAAGTCGGTCAAGGATCTTGAGGGCAAACGGATTGGCGTGCCACTTTATACGATGACGGCGGCGATTTTCATCAAGGGGCATTTGCAACGCGATTATGGCGTGGACCTGTCCGGCATCACCTGGGTGCAGGGCTCAATCAATGGCGAGGGCTCGCATGGCAGCCCCACAGTCCTGCCGCTGGTCAAGCCGGTTCGCATTGAGACGAAGCCCGATGGCAAGACCCTTGGGGACCTGCTGGAAAGCGGCGAAATATCTGCGATCATCGGGACGACACTGCCCAACGCCATCAAGACAAATCCGGATATCGTCAGGCTCTTTCCAGACTATCGCGAGGTCGAGAAAAACCTGTATCGCACCAAAAAAATTTTCCCGATTATGCATCTGATCGCCATCAGGCGGGACGTATACGAGAAGCACCCCTTCGTCGCCAAGAGCCTTTACGAAGCCTGCGTGAAGTCGAAAGATCACGCACTGGAAAAGATGCGCTACATCGGCGCCCTGCGCTACATGCTGCCGTGGATGACAGCGGATCTCGATGAAATCGACGAGGTCTTCGGCGGTGATCCCTGGCCCTATGGTGTCGAAGTCAACCGGCCCACGCTGGATGCTGTGAACCAATATCTGGAAGATCAGTTCCTGATCGAGAAGAAGGTGAAGATCGACGACTTGTTTGTTCTGCCTGGATGAAATTGCCAGGGCCGTCAGAATATTGTCATGGAATCTCCATACGGGTCCGCAATGCCAAATTTCATAACACTTGAAGAAACGGTTCGTACAATTCCGGACTATCCCAAGCCCGGAATCATGTTTCGCGATATCACGACCTTGCTTGGCAATCCCCAGGCATTCCGGCGGGCTGTCGATGAACTCGTGCAGCCCTGGGCCGGCCGCCGGATTGACAAGGTGGCGGGCATGGAAGCGCGGGGCTTTATTCTGGGCGGCGCAGTCGCGCATCAACTGTCCGCCGGTTTCATTCCCATTCGCAAGAAGGGCAAGCTGCCGCACACAACGGTCTCCATAGCCTATTCGCTAGAATATGGCGTAGACGAAATGGAAGTGCACAGCGACGCGGTCGTCAAGGGCGATCGGGTGATCCTCGTGGACGATCTGATCGCCACAGGCGGCACAGCGGAAGGCGCAGTGAAATTGCTGCAATCCATCGGCGCAGAAGTCGTTGCTGCATGTTTTGTAATCAACTTGCCCGCATTGGGCGGCGCAAAAAAAATCGAGGCGCTGGGTGTCCCGGTCAGAACATTGATGTCGTTTGACGGGCATTAGTCCATGAAGATCGATAATCCATGAAGATTAACGGCAAGCATTTTCGCACGATCTGGCCTGATGCCGATGGCGTGCGTGTTATCGATCAGACGCGCTTGCCTTTCGCGTTTGAGACCGTCTTGCTTCGTAGATGCGATGATGCAGCTCACGCCATACGCAGCATGATTGTTCGCGGCGCGCCCCTGATTGGCGCTACTGCCGCTTGGGGCGTAGTGCTGGCCATGTGCGTTGACGCCTCCGATGGCGCTTTGGAAGATGCGCTGCGTGACCTTGGAGGCACGCGCCCGACAGCCATCAATTTGCGTTGGTCGCTTGAGCGCGTTGCGCGTACGCTATGGCCGCTTGACCCGGATGCGCGGGCGGAGGCTGCGGCGGTAGAAGCTCAGCGTATCTGCGATGAAGATGTGGAGATGTGCTGCGCCATCGGTGTTAACGGACTGCCGTTGATCCGCGAGATCGCCGCGCGCAAGGGCAGGGTGAATATCCTCACCCATTGCAATGCCGGCTGGCTGGCGACTGTGGACTATGGCACGGCGCTTGCGCCCATCTACCTTGCTGCTGATGCAGGCGTCGATCTGCATGTATGGGTCGATGAAACACGACCGCGCAACCAGGGTGCTTCGCTGACTGCGTTTGAACTGGGCGGACATGGCGTCAAGCACACGATTATTGCAGACAATGCCGGGGGGCATTACATGCAGCATGGGCTGGTTGATCTTGTCATTGTCGGTACGGATCGCGTAACAGCCAACGGCGATGTCGCCAACAAGATAGGCACCTATCTCAAAGCGCTTGCGGCGCCCGACAACAACGTGCCGTTTTACGTCGCGTTGCCCTCATCCACGATCGACTGGACGATCAACGATGGCTTGCGCGATATCCCCATCGAAGAACGCGAGGGGCGTGAGGTCACCCATATCACGGGGATGACGGACGCGGGACATATCGAAACTCTGCGCATCGCTGCGCCGGGTAGTGATGCAGCCAATCCTGCATTTGATGTGACGCCTGCGCGACTGGTGACCGGGTTCATCACTGAACGCGGTATCTGCAGCGCTACGAGCGAAGGGCTGCGCGGCCTTTTTCCGGACATGGCTCCATGAGTGCGACTGACATCATCCGCATCGCCTGTGCGATGGATGCGCGCGGTTTTGCGCCTTCAAAATCCGGCAATGTTTCACAACGCACGGACAAGGGTTTCCTCATCACACCGACGGGACTGCCCTATGCCGGGCTGAAGCCGGGTGATCTCGCGCATCTCGATCTCGAGGGCAGAATCATCCAAGGCACGCACGAGCCTTCATCTGAATGGCGATTTCATGCCTCGATTTACCGGGCGCGGCCCGAGATTGGCGCGATTGTTCACAATCATTCTCCGCGGGCGACGGCGCTGTCCTGTGCGCGAAAACCGCTGCCAGCGTTTCACTACATGGTAGCGATTGCGGGCGGGCATGACATTCGTTGCGCTGAATATGCGACCTTCGGGACGCAAGAGCTGGCTGATCACGCGGTGGCCGCGTTGCAAGATCGCAAGGCGTGCCTGCTGGCCAATCATGGCGTCATTGCCCTGGGGGTTTCACTGGACGCCGCCTGGAGTGTCGCGCAGGAGGTTGAAAATCTGGCAAGCGAATATCTCGATATTCTCGCAGCTCGATTGAAGCCGGTTATTCTCAGCGCAGCGGAAATGAAACGCGTGAGTTCGAAATTCGCGCATTATTCCAAGGGTGGTCCCGATTGATCCATGGGGTCATCGGAAAATCCCGCGCATCAGCCAGTTCTAATCAAGGAAGCCCGCGCGTTCGCGCGACGGGATCGCTTTCCCATCATCCGAAGTTAAACACCTTCTTCGCGTTGCCATTGAAAATCATCTGGCGCTTTTCCTCGCCGAAGACGGGGGTTATGGCGTAATAGGGATCGTCAAAATCCCAATGGGGATAATCACTGGCGAAGAGGATCTTGTCCCAGCCGATCCAGTCCATGTTGTCCATGACATCGCGCGGGCGCTCGGACTCCTCCATGGGCTGGGTTGTCACCCAGATGTGGGAGCGCAGATACTCTGACGGCGCCTTGCGCAGATGCGGGACTTCCTGCTTCAGGCGCTTCCAGTTTTTATCCAGCCGCCAGCCGAGCGAAGGAATCCATGCAAAGCCGGATTCTATAACCACGACCTTCAATTCTGGCAGATGTTCGAACAGGCCTTCCATGATCATGGACGTGACCATAGCCGAGCATGAC
>CAMDKB010000352.1 GCA_945901195.1 Rhizobium sp. Q54 | reverse complement strand
GGCATGGCGGCGACCTCGCGAAACGAAAGCCCGCAAGGATGCCGTCAAAACAATTTTGATATCGAGACCAGACCAAAACCCCGGATTTGTGCGTCAGGTGAATGTGTTACCGTTAGCCCAAACCCAAACGTTGGGACACCAGTGATATTGCATATTCCGGGAATGGGTGAGGGCGGGAAACTGAGTATGTTCATAACAGGGAAAATGGCTGTAGCGGCACTGTCCGGCTTTGTATTGATGACTGGCCTTGGGCAGGCGCGCGCTGCCGATACCGATAGCGAGCATTTGTTCGGCTTCACCGAAGGGTCCGATATCGGCGAAAAAGGTGAGAAAGAAGCCGAGTTCGGCGTGTTCGGCCGTCTGTCGAAACGTGCGGGAAGCTATGCGGCTTTCTCACAGTCAGCCGAACTTAAAATGACTCTGACAGATAACTTTCGCGTTGCGCCCGGGGTATTCTTCACGCAGCATTCCATCAACAATGTCACGGGTATCCGCAATTACAGCGGCGCGGGTGTCGAAGGTTTCAGCTTCGAGATGAAATACCGCCTTCTTGATCGCCAGAAGGCGCCGTTCGGACTGACGTTAGCGCTTATTCCATCCTGGTCGCGGATTGACGATGCGACTGGCACGCGCGCCAATTCTTTCGGTACCGGATTTTTGGTCAGCGCAGACAGGGAGCTGATTGAAAACAAGCTCTATGGCGCCTTGAATTTCACGTACGATCCGGGAGTCAGCAAGACGCCTGGCCTGCCGGGCTGGGAACGTTCTTCGGAAATAGGCATTTCGACCGCCTTGTCGTTTCGTCTGTCTGATCGCTTCTTCGTCGGCGGTGAAGTGCGATACGCGCGCGCTTATGACGGGCTTTTTCTCAATCGGGCGACTGGCCATGGAGTATTTGCAGGTCCAACATTTTTCGCGCGTCTGTCGGACAACGTGTGGATTGCCGGCGTGTGGAATTTTCAGGTAGCTGGAAAGACATTCAATACGCCAGGCCGGCTGGATCTTGAAAACTTTCATCGCCATGAAGCGCGGTTGCGCCTTGGCATCAGTTTCTGATCAGGAAAGCTCGATATCGGCTTTAGGCAGTGAAATGGCGGTTTCAGCCACGGGCTCGTCAATATGCGTATGTCGCACATACGGCATGAAGATGCGCGCCAGAGTCGGAATGACCAACAGACTGCAGACCGGCGAGATCAACATGCCCCCGACGATCACACAGGCCAGCGGCTGTTGCACCTGCGAGCCGATGCCGGTCGAAAAGGCGGCCGGCACAAGGCCGATACAGGCCGACAAGCCAGTCATGAAAATCTGGCGCATGCGGGTTTCGCCTGCGCTGATGATGGCTTCGTCGGTCGCAAGTCCTTCATCGAGATTCTTGCGAATATAAGAAACGAGCAGAATTCCATCCATGGCCGACACGCCAAATAGCGATATGAAGCCGACCGCCGCTGACACGCTGGCATTGAGTCCAGCAACATGAAGGCCAAGAATGCCGCCTGCGATTGCGAAGGGAATTCCCGACAATGCCAGCAAGCTGTCGCGCAACGAATTGAAGAGACTGTAGAGCAACATCAGGATCAGCGCGAGACTGAGTGGAACTATGAACGCGAGCCGCTTTTTGGCTTCCTGTAGCGCTCCGAATTCGCCCGACCATTCCATTCTGTAACCTTGCGGCAGCGGCACATTCTTTGCGACGCGGGCTTGAGCTTCATCGACAGTGGAACCCAGATCACGCTCGCGCACACTGTACTTCAGCGGAATGAAACGCTGGCTGTTTTCGCGATAGATATAGGCTGCTCCAGATTCCAGCGTGACGGTGCCCAGATCGGCAAGCCGCACATAAGCAGTTGGCGATTTCGGATCGCTGTTGGGGAGCGCAACGGGGACCGACCGGATCGCTTCAACACTCCTCCTGTATTCCGGCGCAAGGCGCACGGTCAGGCCGAAATTCATTTCGCCTTCATAGACGCGCGTAATTTCCTGGCCGCCAATGGCAGCCTGCACCACTGTGTTGATGTCGTTGACTGCAAAGCCGTAGCGCGCCGCCTTCGCGCGATCTATTCGCACAACAAGATTAGGCTGTCCCAGCAAGTTGAAACTTGAGGGATCGCGTACGCCTGGAACCTGTTCGATTTCCACTTTGACCGCCCGCGCAAGGCGCTCCAACTCGCCAAGATCGCGGCCAAATATCTTGATCGAGTTCTCGCCTTTGACGCCCGATACAGCTTCCTCGATATTGTCCTGGATATATTGCGAGAAATTGAAATCCACGCCAACGAATTCGGCGTTCAGCTTGGCGCTGAGTTCCTTGATCAATTGTTCTTTGGTGCTGCCTTTGGGCCATTGACTGAATGGTTTCAGCGGTACGAAGAATTCTGCAAGGAACGAGCCGTCGGGATCGGTGCCTTCTTCGCCGCGTCCCTGTTCGGACGTGACAGTCGTAACTTGCGGATAAGCGCGAATGATGTCGCGGATCTTCGCCACCGTTTCCATGCCCGCTTCCAGCGTGATGGTGGGCGGCATCGTCGCCCTTATCCACATGTTGCCTTCTTCGAGCTTCGGCAGAAATTCGGTGCCAAGGCGCGTCGCTGCAAGTCCCACTACTCCTAGAAACGCCAGCGATATAAGGCCTGAGGTCGCATAATTTTTTACGGCGGCCGGCAGTAGCCGCGAGTAGATGGCGCGGATGCCGCGGACCAGGAACGTCTCCACATCCTTGATGTTCGCAGGCAGCAGGATCGAACTGATCACGGGTGTGACGGTGAACGTCGCGATGACAGCGCCGATCAGCGCATACGCATATGTGCGCGCCATGGGCCCGAAGATCTGCCCCTCAACTCCCTGCATCGCGAACAGCGGAATGAAGGCGGCGACCGTGATGATGACTGAAAACAGGATCGATTTATCAACCTCCGCCGCACCATGAAGAACACGCGACAGCTTCCCCGACAGGCTAACGCCTTTATCCCCATCGGTACGCAGGTGGTGATGCGACAGGTGGCGGTGAATATTTTCGACCATGATGACTGTGGCGTCGACAATTATGCCAAGGTCAATGGCGCCGATCGAGAGGAGATTGGCGCTTTCGCCGCGCATGACGGTGATGATCACGGCAAGAAACAATGCAGCCGGGATCGTCGCCGCCACGATGAGGGCGCAGCGCAGATCGCCGAGAAACAGCCATTGCATCAGGAAAATGAGCGCAATGCCGAAAACAAGGCTGTGCAACACAGTCTCGATGGTGATGCCGACCAGATCGCCACGGTCATAGAAGGGTTCGACCTTGACGCCCGGTGGCAATGTTCCGTCGCTGTTGATCTTTTCAACTTCGGCGCGCACACGCCGCACGACATCCATCGTGCGTTCGAGTTTTTGCATCAGGACAAGCCCGGAAACCGTATCAGTCACGCCATCTCGCCCCGACAGGCCGAGGCGTGGCGTGTAGCCGATCTGCACATTCGCAACGTCGGAAATCAGAACAGGGACGCCGCCTTGTTGCGTGATGACCACATTGGCAATGTCCGACAGGGACTGGATCACGCCGATGCCGCGCACGTTGGCCGATTGCTCGCCCATCGAAATCGTGCGTCCGCCAACGTTGATATTACTGCCGGAAATTGCCTGGATGACTTGCGGCAGCGTAACGCCTCTTGCCATCATGCGAGCCAGATCGATTTCGACCTGAAACTCCTTGGTTTTTCCACCAAGCACCGCAACGTCTGCTACGCCGGGAACAATACGCAGGCGGCGCTCCACGACCCAATCCTGCAGCGTCTTGAGCTGCATGACATCCATTCCGGGCGGTCCCTTGAGCTGATAGCGGAAAATTTCGCTGATGCCGCCAGCCGGGGAGATTTTCGCTTCAACGCCCGGCGGCAATTTGGCTTCCGCCAACCTGTTGATGGTCTGTTGCCGGACAAAATAATAGTCGTTTCCATATTCAAACTGCAGACGAATGAAGCCGAGTGCATAGACCGTATTGGAGCGCGTGAATTTCAGGCCCGGCGTACTCGATATTGCGATCTCGATGGGGATCGTGATATAGCGCTCGACCTCTTCGGGCGATTGTCCGGGCCATTGCGCGATAATCTCGATAATCGGCGGCGCGGGATCGGGATAGGCTTCGATGTTGAGCGTACGAAAAGCCGCATATCCCAATCCGAGATATGCTGCGAAGGCCAGCACGACGAGAATTCGACGCGACAGGCACATGCTGATCAGGTTACGCAGCATGAAGATCTCCCACGCCATGGCCTGTCATTGCTTCCACTCGTTATCCACAAAGATTGCCCCACGCCAGACGACTTTTTCGCCGGGCTTGAGGCCTTCGCGGATTTCCACCTTTCCGTCCTGTTCGAGGCCTGTCACAACGCGGCGGCGCTGGAATGTCACCGCCTTGGTCTGGACATACACGAAGGAGAGTTCGCCCTCGCGAATGACCGAGGCGTCAGGCACAGCAATCACTGAATCGCCTTGCCCGGTAAATATCTTGAAAGTGGCAAACATTTCTGGTCGCAGGAGCCCATCAGGATTGGCTATTTCAGAGCGCACAACAACCCGGTGAGTCACCGGATCAGATGCCGCCGCAATCGTCGTCACTTCCGCTTTGAACGTCCGGTCTGGAAATGCGCCAACTTTCACTTCGACAATCTGCCCGGCTCGAATGTTGCCGATGTCGTTCTCGGGGACGGCCGCCTTCAGCCACATCGTTGAAAGGTCGGCGATGGAAAACAGCGCGTCACCTGACTCGGTTCGCACAAACTGTCCAGGTCCAATCTTGCGCGCCACAATCGTGCCTGCGATCGGTGCATTGACTGTGATCAGGGGATTGACAGTCTTGTCCCGCTCAATGCGTTCGATATCGCCTTCACTCCGCCCCACCAGGACACGCAGTTTGTTGCGGGCGGCAAGCACGCCTCCTGCTGCATTTTTT
>CAMDKB010000351.1 GCA_945901195.1 Rhizobium sp. Q54 | reverse complement strand
CGCACTTCGCTCTGCACGCCGTCTTGCAACACATAGGCAATTTCGCCGTCGATGCAGGCGCGCATCTTGCCATCGCCATTGCGCCAGTGCTGGCCGTCCGTTCGCGCGCTCTGCCGCACATCGCCAAGACGAGCTTCAAAGGCGCCATTGGCATGGCCAATCTCGACCTCATGAAACTTGTCGTTGCTTTCAAAGTTCAAAGTCAGAGGCCGCTTCGGCGCTAGCTGGAATCCATCGCCTGTGTCCCAGGGATTGCCCCCATGTCCGGCAAGGTTGCAGGCTTGCTGCGAAACCAGTGCCGCCGCGCCAAAGGCTATTGCAGCGAGGTCAGGCGTTTGCATAGAAGGCGCGAGTTCGGCGATGTGCCGTTCGATTGTGCCGGTATCAAATTTGTGATGCACGAAATGCGGCAAGGCGATCAACCGGCGCAGGAACGCCACATTGCAACGCGGCCCCGACACTAAAGTATCGCTCAAAGCCAGCCCAAGTCGGCCCAGCGCTTCCGCGCGGTCTGCGCCATGGGCGATGATCTTGGCGATCATGGGATCGTAGAACGAACTGACCTCTCCGCCTTGCGTAACGCCAGCATCAACGCGAATGCCCTCGCCTTCTGGCAAGTCGAGCCCTGCCAGATGTCCGGGCGATGGGAGAAAGGCGTTTGCCGGATCTTCCGCGTATAGGCGGGCCTCGACTGCGTGGCCATTGATGGCAAGATCGCCTTGCGCGAAGGGCAGTTTTTCCCCACCCGCCACGCGCAATTGCAGCTCCACCAGATCGCGCCCGATGATCGCCTCGGTGACGGGATGCTCGACCTGCAGGCGCGTATTCATTTCCATGAACCAGAAGCCGTCCGCACGCAGCCCCTGCGACCCGTCCGCGATAAATTCAATGGTTCCCGCCCCGGTATAACCAACAGCCCTGGCTGCAGCGACAGCAGCAGCGCCCATCGCCGCACGAACCTCACCCGTCATGCCCGGCGCAGGCGCTTCCTCGATCACTTTCTGGTGGCGCCGTTGCAGGGAGCAATCACGCTCGAACATGTGCACGACGTTGCCGTGGCTGTCGCCAAACACCTGCATCTCGATGTGACGCGGTGAAACAATATACTTTTCGAGGAGCACACGGTCGTTATTGAAAAAGGCCCGCGCCTCGCGCCTTGCCCCGCCCAGAGCATCGGCAAAATCTGCAGCGTTATCCACCCGCCGCATGCCCTTCCCGCCGCCACCCGCCACCGCCTTGATCAGGACCGGAAAGCCGATCCGTTGCGCCGCGTCTGCCAAAGCGTCGTCGTCCTGGCTTTCGCCGTCATAACCGGGCACCACGGGAACCCCTGCCGCGCGCATCAGCGCCTTGGCCGCGTCCTTCAAGCCCATCGCCCGTATCGTCGTCGGCGGCGGCCCGACAAAGACAACCCCCACCGCCGCGCAGGCTTCGGCGAATTCCGCATTCTCGGACAGAAATCCATAGCCCGGGTGAATGCATTCCGCGCCCGTTCGCAGGGCTACATCGAGAATGCGATCGGCGCGAAGATAGCTTAGCGCCGCTGGCGCAGGTCCGATTTCATGCGCTTCATCGGCCATCTGCACATGCAGGGCTTTTGCATCGGCGCGTGAATAGACCGCAATCGTGCGCAATCCCATTCGCCGGGCTGTGCGGATAATCCGGCAGGCGATTTCGCCGCGATTGGCGATGAGAACCGATTTGAACATGTTGCGTTCGCACCTACGTCCGCGCACCCGGGCGAAACTGCGCGTCAGGGATTGGAGAATCTGTGAGGACTGTGGCACAACACCTGACCTGAACGCCAGATCAGCGCGCGATGAACCGGAATCGGTTCACCGCGCAAAAGCTAATCGGTTCTATTTGGGGAGAGCATCGTTTTTTGCGAAAAACCGGAACCACTTTTTCGCGCGATGCTCTATCAATCGACACCGGAGGAAACATGCGACTTTATGCTTGCGCCTGCTGCGCCCCCTCGCCCCGTTTCATGAGCGCCCCGGCCGATGCCAGCAGCAGCGGACGCCACGTCTCCAGTGGCAAGATCGATCCCCGATTGCTGGATGATCTGGTCGCTGCCAATCGTATTCTGGCGATGGAAAACGTCGTTGATGGCTATGGGCATGTCAGTTTTCGCCATCCGGAAAATCCCAACCGCTATTTCATAGCCCGTTCCATCGCCCCCGAAAGCGTGACACGCGAAGACATCGTGGAGTGCACGCTGGACTCCGAGATGGTCGATCCCAACGCACCGCCGAGTTATCTAGAGCGTTACATCCACGGCGCCATCTACAAGGCGCGTCCGGACGTGAATTCCGTCGTGCATTCCCATTCGCCCACGGTCATCCCCTTCGCCAACACCAAAACACCCCTGCGCGCCATGCTGCATGTGGCCGGGTTTCTGGCCGGCAAGGTGCCTGTATTCGACATCAAGGACCGCTTCGGGCCAACCGACATGCTGGTGAAGAACAACGACCATGGCGCAGCCCTGGCGCAGGTCCTGTCTGACCGGCCTGTGGCGCTGATGCGCGGCCACGGCAATGTTTGCGTGGGTGACAGCATCAAGCTGGCGGTCTTCCGCGCCATCTACACCGAGCAGAACGCCCGCATGCAGCTCGCCGCCCGCAATCTCGATGGCCCCATTACCTTCATCGACGAAGCCGAAGGCGAGGAATGCAACAAGATGATCGCGAGCACCTCGGAACGGCCATGGCAATTGTGGAAAAAGAAAGTGGGATTGGGGTGAATACACTGTCATCCCGGACGGCGAAGCCGATCCGGGACCTTGTAGCAGGTTTATACGGCACAAGGTCCCGCATAAATGCTGCGCATTTTGCGGGATCACAGAGCTATGTCACCGCCGCCCGCGTGTCATCCCGGATAAATCGCTTTGCTATTTTCCGGGAGGACAACAGAATCCACTGAGCTATCCGCTCTTGCCCCTCAATACGAGCGCGGTAACCCCAGCGCCTTCTCGGCCACAAAATTCAAGATCATCTGCTGGCTGACTGGCGCGAGGCGCGGGATGAGGCTTTCGCGCAGGTAGCGTTCGACGTGGAAATCGCTTGAATAGCCCATGCCGCCCAAGGTCATCACGGCGTTCTGGCACGCTTCGAACGCAGCTTCTGCGGCAAGATATTTGGCGGAATTGGCTTGCAGCCCACAGTCTTCGCCCGCGTCATACATCGCGGCGGCGCGTTGGGTCATCAAAGCAGCAGCTTCCACCTGCATCCAGCATTTGGCGAGGGGATGCTGAATGCCCTGGTTCTGGCCGATCTTGCGATCGAAGACTTCGCGCTCCCCGGCATAGGCGGCCGCTCGCTGCAGCGCTACAGAGCCAATGCCGACAGCCTCGGCGGCAATCAGGATGCGCTCGGGGTTGAGGCCATGAAGGATCATGCGGAACCCTTCGCCCTCCTCGCCGATACGATCTTCCAGGGGCACGCGCAACCCATCGAAAAACAGCATGTTTGAATCCACGGCATGCCGGCCCATCTTGGCGATGGCGCGGGTTTCCACATGCGCACGGTCGAGGTCCGTGCAGAAAAGGCTCATGCCATCGGTCTTGCGCTTCACGTCCTCATAGGGCGTTGTGCGCGCCAGTATCAAAGCCTTGTTCGCCACTTGCGCGGTCGAAATCCAGATTTTCTGGCCGGAAATCACGTAGTGATCGCCGTTGCGTTCGGCCTTCGTGCGGATACGGGCCGTGTTGAGCCCGGCGTCCGGTTCTGTAACGGCGAAACAGGCCTTGTGCTCACCGCGTATCAGTGGCGGCAGCATGCGATGCTTCTGCTCTTCAGTTCCAAAGACGACGACCGGGTTGAGCCCGAAAATGTTCATATGGACCGAAGATGCCCCGCTCATGCAGGCGCCCGACTGGGCAATCGCCTGCATCATCACGGCCGCTTCCGATATGCCCAGACCAGCGCCGCCATAAGCCTGCGGCATGGCGATGCCGAGCAGGCCCGCATCGGCTATGGCTCGATAAAAATCTTCGGGAAATGTCGCGGAGCGATCCCGTTCCAGCCAATAGGAATCAGGAAACCCGGCGCAGATGCGTTCAGTCAGATCGCGGACTTCGCGTTGTGATGGCGTCAGAGAAGCTTGCATTGCGCCTCCGGTTGCATCGGCGTCAGGCGGGATCGAACCCGTAGTCGAATGTCAGTTCGCCGCCCTTGCGGATAGCGCGCTTGGCGTAGAACAGAATTTTGCCTTCTTCCCAATAGACGATCAGGTTGGGGTTCTTGTGGTTGTGGTTCACGAAAGCCGATTCATTGCCGCCGACCAGGCCGTCCAGCGTGTATTTTTCATCCAGCACGAACAGCCGTGTATACCCGATCTTTTCATAGAAGCGTTCGCGGCGCGAGGCCTCCTTGTTGGTCAGCTTCTCGCCAGCGTATTCGATGACAAACCTCCCACGCGCAATATTTTCGCAGGCGAACAGGCCAAGACCGTGAATGCGGGATTTCCTGATCTGCACCTTGGCGGGCTTGCGATTGTTGAATAGCGGATTGACAGCGATAAAGTTCATGAGGACCAGCAATGAATGCGACCGGCCTGCGGGATGGGCCAATGTCTGGTGTTGATGGAATTTGATTACAGGCAGCTCAATCGCTGCGCGGCAGGCCCAGCCTGTAGACGCCTCTGAAATCATCGGGATCGGCGGGCTTGCCCTTGCGATAGATGATCAGTTCGCCCTTGCGCGCCATCCCCACAGCCGTGGAGCGCACCTGCTGCAGCCAGCGCCGCCAGGCAAGATCGTCCTCACCGCGCTCGGCAGCAAATGCCTTGGCCGCGTCTGTCGGGCAAATCGGGCGGCCTGCGGGTTCTGCAGCGCACAGTCCGGTGATCACGGCTTCCAGTGTGTGGCGCTTGCGTTCATCGCCGGTCTTGGCGGATTCGTCTGGTTTTTGAGATTTAGGCATGGCGCTTGATGGCGCTCTGTTG
>CAMDKB010000350.1 GCA_945901195.1 Rhizobium sp. Q54 | reverse complement strand
CTTCACAAAAACTCTTGAAGCCGACGAGCCGTAACCGGCTGAATTTCATAATTTTACGCTCCTGAAGTGTTTCCCATCGGAAAACGCTTGAACTATTTCTCGCTTAACACCAGTGCAAAGGTCTTCACCACAGCAAGTGTCTTCATCCTGCAACGCGGGCTGATTCGCAGCGGTGCGGATGAAACCATAAGTCGGGTTTATGCACTCAGGCGCAAGGTTTTGCGGGGATTTTCCTGTGGAGCAGGAAGGTTTCCAACAGGTTCAAGGACTCCGCAGGCCGGCGCCAGGAGTCCGGGTGCACCAAATCGCTGGGGACCGGCGCGGGCGCGGCAGCATCGTCAAGCGTCAGGATAGCGCGAAAAACGCTTCGGGCTCAGCTGTCAGCCGCAGTCGTCTTCTAACAGCTTCGAGTTGACCCAGCCCTGGCCGCTGGGCTTGGCCTGTTGGGACGCATTTGCGGATTTGAACCGCCCGCCCTGCCACCACGTCACACGCGTAAATCCCTTGGCGCTCGCGACGGTATTATCCAGCATCACCTCATCGCCAACCTTCATGCGGCCAATCAGCTTCGCGCCCGCCGATGGCCCGGATCGCAATGCAACGAACCCATCGGCTGTTTTCTTGACGTTGCAGAACTCGGTGGCTGAAGCCGCGCCACCGAAAACAAAGCCCGCCAGAACGATGGACAGGCGCAGGTATGAACGATGAAACATGATCCATGAACCTTTTCTGGATTTGAGTTGGGGCAAAAACATTTCTCACCTCAGCCGCGGTCGTCCTCTATGAGGTTGGCCTTGACCCAGACTTTTCCATCGACCTGATCGTAGTTGACGCCCTGGTTGCGGTTGTGCGTGGATTCCTTCCACCAGGTCACATACCACCAGCCACCGCGTTGCTTGATGCCCTCAACGCCCTGCACGACGTCACCGCCTTTCATGCGGCTGATAAGCCTGGCCTCGGCCCCCGGCTGCGCGCGCAAGGCGACAAAGCCATCTGGCGTTTTCTTCACCCAGCAAACCTGCATCGACGACGCAGGTATCGAAGCCGTCAGTGCGATGACGACGAGACCTGCGGCGACGCAAAAATTTCGAGTGCGGTGTGAAGTCATCCAGCCATCTCCCTGCAGCCATTCCCCTTTATGCCGGCCTTTAAAACCAAAGAGCCGCTCAATACATCTGCAACGCCAGTCCGCCGCCAGGGCCGATCATCAGGCCCCAGATTTCATCGGCGCCAACTGTCACGGTGTCGGTCTTGGCGGGCTTGCCGCTGTTCTTGATCGAGAAGGCGTATTTGCCTGGCGGCAGTTCGAGCGTTGGGCCATCGGGCCCCTTGGCGCCAACGCCGGCGGCGACCTTGATCGTCTTCTTGTTGATAGTGATTTCGCTGGCCTCGTCCATGATGTTGCCAATCAGGATTTTCACCTGGCCGACTTTGGGCAACAGGCCCGACCTGGCGGCGTCTGCCTGTTTGCGCACGGCGAGAAGGATTACCGTGTCGCTTTTCTTGCGTTCAAGTTTCAGCATTGCAGGCCCTTGCGGTGATGCAAAATTGAGGCGCGCGCCATTGGCGTTGACTTGCGCGCCCTTCGCCTCTTCCGTCCAGTTGCGCGCGGCAAGTTCACGCCGGTAAAAGGCGAGCACGGAGTTGATGTCAGCTGAAACAGTTGCTTCAGCTTCAAGACGAAACGGCGTCTGGGAGCTGCCACTGTTGGTGCTCTCCTTCGGCACGGGCAGGCCGCCCGTCTTCTCTTCGGCTTCGAGGTTCTTCAGCGCCGCTGGCTGATTGGTTTCTCCAACGGTAGTGTCCACTTCGGCCGTAGCTACCGTTTCCAGGCCTGAGCCATGTCCGCTGATCTTGGTGTTCTGCCCCATTTGCATGACGGTGAACGATATCTTCTTGCGGCCCTTGTCGAAATTGAGCACGACCATGTTGGCGTTATTGATAACCGAGCGTTGCTCTTTCCAGCCCAAAGGCTTCATTGCCGTACGATAAAAATCAGCCACTGCCGCGACGCTGGATGAGCTGGTAAATTCGAGCCGGCCATCCTCGCCCTTGAAATTCAATCCATCGGCTGTCTCTGGAAGCGGCAAAGGCATCTGGTTGTTGGATAGCGCGCGGAGCGGCGCTTCATTGGCGGAAGCTGGTACAGCAGGCGTTCTGGTGGCAGGCGGTACGCGGGCGCCCGACAAAGCGCCGGCGGCTGCTTGCTGCGCCTGCTTCAAGATGTCGGCGGTCATATTGTCGAATTGCTTGTCCGACTGGGCCATGCGTGCGCGCGCAGCGTCCTGTGCCGCCTTCATCTCTCGTGCTGATCTGTCGCGTTCCGCCAGCGCAGCCTCACGCGCAATCTGCGGGTTGAGTTCATCCGGCGTGATAGCCTTGATCTCCACCACTGTGCGGGCGGCTTCATTGCGCACGAGAGTCAGCCGCAATGGCGCAGTGCGGTCCTTAATGAAATGGGCGAAGATGGCGTTGCCTGAGGCCTCGCCTATATTTTCTCCCGCAGAGATTTTGGTCGCATTTTTGGTCGACCATACAGACCAGCCGCGCGCCGCCATTTCTTCTCCGAAATAGGCCAAGGCTTTTTCGAGGGTGTCGGCAGTCTGAGCCTTGAGATAAGGGCGCTGCGGAGAATATTCGGTGGCGCTCGCATCGCGCGGAAACGGCAGGTCTGTCTGCAATGCGACGGCGCCATATTGAACACTGGTGGCGTTGTTTTGCGCCGGCGCGATCACGACGAAAGCCGACAGCCCTTGCGCACCTTTCTTGAAGGACAAAGTCTGACTTGAAGTCGTGTCGGGCTTGCCGGTGAACGGCGGCTCGTATTGTTGCCAACCCAGCGCCGCAAGGGCCCGGATCGTCGCCTCCGCCGTAGCGGCTACCGAAGCGTTCGAAGTGAAGATCGTTGAAGCGGCGCTCTGGTAAATCTCCTTCACGGCTCCGGGGCGCGGCAAAGCGCTTGTGTCGAGCGGTGCATCAGCCGCCCGTCCGGCGAGCGAACTGCCAACCAAAGCAAGCGCGCAGATTGTGGCGAGCATTGACACGCGGAGGGATGGCGGCATCTGAGTTTCCTTCGTTTGGATTTCCACGATCAGGCGTTCTAGACGGGGGCAGCTTCGGATATTTCCTGCACGCCTTTGTATGGCCAAGTTCGGTGGATCAACCGCATGATGGATTGTCAGGGTTTGTTGTGTGCGTTTTCGCACATCGCGAGGAGGCGAGCGGAAAATTTCCGGGTATGATCTTGGCCCCGTGCATACGCTGGTCTGCCTCAAAGCTCGTCGCTGAGGAATGACGACTCATAGCCGCATCGGGTTGATATCCCGCGTTCAAAAATCAAAGAGCAGTAAGCCGGATCGGCTCCACCATTGACGCAGCCATGAGGCTACACTCTGGGGGCAGGCAAGCTGAATTTACCAGCTCGCGCTATTTGCCCATTCCCTCAATCACCCTGTCAAACGCCTCTATGGGATGATTGCCGACCAGCTTTTCGGCGTTGATAAAGAACGTCGGCGTTGAATCCACGCCGAAGACATCCACGGCGTGAGTGCGCATGTGGATGATCTTTTCATAGACGTCTTGACGGCGCAGGCAGCTTTCAAATTGCTGATGCGACATGCCCTGGCGGCGCACGAGGTTGGAGAGTGTGGCAACGGCATCGCCATTGACCGGATCGAGCCAGATGCGCTGTTCGGTGAACAGCAGGTTCAACATATCGGCGCGTTTGAGTGCATCGTTTTCGCATCGCGCCAGCATGAAGCCGGCCATCGCGAGAGGATCAGAGGGAAACTCACGCAAAACGAAGCGCACCTTGCCGGTGTCGATATATTTTTCCTTGAGCTCTTTGTAGGCGCCCAAATGAAACGCTGCGCAATGAGGACAAGACACCGAGGCGTATTCGATGATCGAAATCTTCGCGTCGGGATTGCCGATCCACAAATCGGGCAGCACATCATCCTTCAGCAGCGCATCGCGGCCGGGCGCAGCGCGCGCGGCCAGTGGCGTAGCTATCGCCGCTGTCAGAAGAAGTTGCGCGAAGCGGCGGCGCGTCCAGAATTCCAGCTTTTCCATACGCGCCTCCAAAATTTTGATCAGTCTATTTCAGGAAAGGACCCATGACCTTTTCAAATTCTTCCAGCGACTGTGAGCCCTGCAGGACGGTGCCGTTGATGAAGAATGTGGGCGTCGAACCGACGCTGAATTTTTGCTGGGCACGATCCCTGATCTGGCCGATGTCCTCGTAAAGTTTCTTGTCATCAAGGCAGGCCTTGAAAGCGTCTTCGGACATGCCGGCCTGACGGGTGAGCGCGGTCAGTCCTTCCAGCGGCTTGTCGTTGACCCATTGCGGCTGCTGGGCGAACAGGAGTTCAATCATCGCGGCGCGCTTGTCCGGCCCCTGACAACGCGCCAGCATGAAGCCTGCCATTGAGAGGGGATCGAACGGGAATTCGCGCACAGTGAGGCGCGCCTTGCCGGTGTCGATATATTTTTCTTTCAGCTGCTTGTAGGTCGTGTTGTGAAAGGTGGCACAATGGGAGCAGGTCGTGGAAGCATATTCGATGATGGTCACCGGCGCATCATCCTTACCCTGCCAGATATCGGGCAGCGCATTGGGCTCCAGGAGCTGAGCCAACGGAAAATTTCGGGCATTCTGCGCCACAGCCAATTGGGGGAAAAGGCTCTGGGACGCCAGAAGCGCTGTCGAACCTGCAAGAACATGGCGGCGAGTGAAACTTGAAGCTGACGGCATGTGTCCATCCGGGTTGTGCGGCCGGGAAACCGGCGAAGGGGTGAGCTTAACTGTCACATCCCGGTAGGTGATATGGCTGTTTTCTGAACAACTCCGGCTTCAGGCTATGCCAGTCCTTCATGGCCTGCAAGGGTGTCTTGCTGCCCAAGGCTGATTGCGGAAGCTGCTGGTTGTAAAGCAGCACGTAACGATGCAGCGT
>CAMDKB010000349.1 GCA_945901195.1 Rhizobium sp. Q54 | reverse complement strand
CCTGCCAAAGGCCCGTGTCCTGCACCCATGGCCGGAACAACGATTCCGCGTCAGACACTCAAGGTGGGAGCCGTATGCCGGAAATCGGCCCGTACGGTTCTGTGCGGGGGGCGGTCAGCAATGACCGTCCCTACCGCGATTGTGAGGATGATGGGACCAGCTAGCTAAAAAGTGCGGTCCCTGTAAGAAACAGGCTGCCTGGAAACGACTGACCCCGGGAGCATGCTTTAAAGCAGAGGCCGACCCGGGGTGTACAGGCGGGAATTTAGCGCAATCATTCTGAAGGGCAAGTGAACAAATTGCGAAATTCAGAAATAAACCAATCGCTCGCAAAAACCATATCGTCTCAAAGACTTCGCAAATATCTTGCTGAGAAAGATGATGATTTAGACGCTGCTTTGGCACTTTACGAACGGAACATGAAGCTCGCCGAGTGTCTTTACACACCTCTGCAAAGCTTAGAGGTCTGCTTAAGAAATACACTTAATACTCAAATGGGGCTGGCCTACGGCCAAGATTGGATGAACTGAGAAAGTGCGCCACTAAACCTGTACGCGGTTGCCAAAATAAGCGATGCCAAGGATGACTTACCCGACGCTACCGCCGATGACTTGGTTGCCGAACTGAAATTTTCATTTTGGGTGAGCTTACTCAGCCCCACTTACGACGCAACCTTATGGCGGCGAGCTCTTTACAAAGGCTTCCCAGCGCAGCCGGGTCAAAAGCGAGCCGTAGTTCATGGCAGGTTGAACGCCGTTCGTCGCTTTCGTAACCGCGTTGCTCATCATGAGCCGATCTACGGGAAAGCATTTCAGATGCGTGGTGAAATTATTGAAGCGATTGGATGGATGTGCACAGATACCAGGGCTTGGACTGAACATCGCAGTCGGTTTCTCGCTATCTATAATCAGTCTTGAATTTCAAACTGATCCACTACCCTTTTTCTGCTTTCCTTGACTTCCCCGCAGCAAGCCTGTACTCATCTGGCTGCTGCATCGCAGCAAACGGCGCTCCGGTCGCGTAAACCGCATTTTTGTGCGGCACCTCCGTTGAGCATCGCCAATCCCCTGAGACAGCCCGGATACGCGGGGCCGCTCCCCCAAAACATCGCCGCTTCGGCGGGATGTACAGAAAGAATCTACGTGAATTCATTTTCAGTCCTCGGCCTCGCCGAGCAAGTCGTCCGCGCGCTGAGCAAGGAAGACTATACAGTCCCGACTCCCATTCAGGCGCAATCGATCCCGATTTTGCTGAAGGGTCATGATCTCCTGGGCATCGCCCAGACCGGAACCGGCAAGACTGCCGCGTTTGCCACGCCCTTGCTGACGCGCATGGTGCAGAATCCCCGCCCTGCCACACCGCGCAATGTGCGTGTGCTGGTTCTGGCTCCCACACGCGAACTTGCGGCGCAGATCGCCGACAGTTTCAAGACCTATGGACAGTTTGTTGGCATATCCGTCGCCACAATCGTCGGCGGTGTCAGCTATGGCCCGCAGGTGAAGGCCCTGCATCGCGGCCTCGATGTTCTTGTCGCGACGCCGGGTCGCCTGCTCGATCACTTGCAGGAAGGCAATGTCCGGCTCGACAAGGTGGAAGCCGTCGTACTCGACGAAGCCGATCACATGTTCGATCTGGGCTTTATCGTCCCGATCCGGAAAATTCTCGCCAAGCTGCCCAAGACGCGGCAGAGCCTGTTCTTTTCCGCCACCATGCCGCGCGAGATTGCATCTCTTGCGGGCGAGTTCCTGCACAAGCCCGAGCGCGTTGAAGTGGCGCCAGCGGCCACCACGACCGAGCGGGTGCGCCAGGAAGTCATCATGGTCGGCCCCGGTGGCAAGGGGCCCGCATTGCTCAATCTGGTGAAGAAGCCGGAGTTCGAGCGCACCATCGTATTTACCCGCACCAAGCGCGGCGCGGACAAAGTCTGCAAGGCGCTCGACCGGACCGGTATTGTCGCCCTGGCGATCCACGGCAACAAGAGCCAGAATCAGCGTCAGGCTGCACTCGATGCTTTCAAGTCAGGCAAAGCAAGTGTGCTTGTTGCGACAGACATCGCGGCGCGCGGCATCGATGTGCCCATGGTCAGCCACGTCATCAATTTTGAACTCCCGGACGTCCCGGAAAGCTATGTGCACCGCATCGGCCGCACTGCACGCGCCGGCGCTGAAGGCATTGCTATTTCTCTGGTAGACGCTTCCGAGCGCCATCTCCTGCGCGCCATCGAAAAGCTGGTGCGCCAGCCCATCGAAGTCACCGCCCGCCTCGCTGGCGCCTCGGCTGACAGCGACGAAGCGTTTATCGAAGCGCCGAAGCCAAGAGGGCGCAGCAATTCGGGCCGCAACAATTCTGGCCGCAGCGACAATCCGCGCCAGCAGAATGGCAAACCCAATGCGGGCGGACGCAACGCCAGCGCCCGGCCTGAAGGCGCGCGCAGCCGCCGCAAGCCTTTCACCGGAACTCCGGCGCATGCTGGCCCGCAATGGGCTGCTGAACCGCCGCATGCCGCCGACGCAAGTGGCGAGCGGCCGATTACAACACGCAAGCCGCAACGTCCCGGCTCGCGCGCAAGAGAGCGGCATCGTCAGTCACAGCAGCCGCAAGGCTAAGTTTTTCTGCGGCAATCGCCCGCAGCGCACGCTCAATCAATAAAGTCTGCAGCCTGCCCGAATGGGCAGGCTGTTTTGTCATCTGGAGGTCCGCTGCCACAAGTTGCGGACACCTCCCAATTCCGCGCTATACTGCGCAAAATAAATCGGGATGCAGGGAGGCGCACCAATGCCAGTTCATCCGCTCGCCGCTGCCTTGATTCCGGGCCCGGCCGAGATGATTGCGTGCGCACGCGCGCTTGCCCCCACCCTTCGCGCGCGTTCCCAGGCGGCAGAGCAAGCACGCCAATGCCCGCCGGAAACCATCGCCGATATGCGAAAGTCTGGCATCCATCGCATTGTTCAGCCGCGCCGCATTGGCGGGTATGGCATGGACTGGGAAGTGTTGTGCGAAGTGGCGATGGAACTTGGTCAGGGCTGCGGCGCGCAAGGCTGGACGGCGACTGCCCTCTCCGATCATCCCTGTCTGGCACGCATGTTCAGCGAACAGGCACAAAATGACATCTGGGGCGAGGACGCCGATGTGCTTGTCTCGACGTCCTAAAACCCGCGGGGAACCGTGCGCCGCGCCCCCGGCGGCTATGTGCTCAACGGTCGCTGGATGTTCGCCAGTGGTGTGACTTATTCCGGCTGGACCATTGTTGGCGGATTCGTTCCGCGCGATAATGGCACACGGCAACATCACTTCTTTCTCGTGCCGGCAGCCGATCGAACCCTCATCGATGACTGGGACGCCATGGGCATGGCTGGCAGCGGCTCGATGTCCTTTGATCTGAAGGACGCCTTCGTGCCAGACCATCGCGTGCTCGATGCAAGCCTCGTGCAGGCAGGAAATCCTCCGGGCGCACGGGTCAACGAAGAAACGCTCCACCGCATGCCCATTATTGGCTTTACAGGCACTGTGCTTGTTTCCGTCAGCATCGGGGCGGCCATGGGCATGGTGCGTGATTTTGAGACCTTGCTGCGCGAACGCGCGGGCAGGGGACCCGCCAAGCCCGGCCTTGAAGATTTGCAAAGCCGCCTTGCCGAAGCGGGCGCCGAAACCGAATGCGCGCGGCTGCTGATCCTCGACGCAGCCCGGCGCAACACAGCCAGATTGCGGGCTGGCGAAAAACTCGATGAGGCCGACGCCTCCCTGACAGCGCGCAATTCCGCCTATGCCGCAAAGCTCGCCAAGCAGGCGGCCTCGCGGCTGTTTGAAGTGGCAGGGGGCTCTGGTCTCAATCAGTCCAATCATCTGCAGTGTGCTTTTCGCGACGTCTATGCAGGCACTGCGCATGGCACGTTGAACTGGGGCCGTAGCGCGGTACGATATGGCAACAACATACTGGGCTGGCCGCCCAATCTGCCGTTCTGAAGGGAAATCTACATGCAAGGAACCAGTATGAAATTGAAGTCGCTCATTTTCAGCCTCGCATTGGGCTTTACCTGCTGTACTGCAGCCCGTGCGCAAGACGCCATCGCCAGTTTCTACAATGGCAAGACCATAACGATTATCGTTGGCACCTCTGCGGGCGGCGGGTACGACACATATGCGCGCGTGATGAGCCGCTATATGGGCCGGCACTTGCCGGGCAATCCACGTTTCATCGTCTCGAACATGCCCGGGGCCGGCTCCAACATCATGGCCGCGCATGTCGCCAATTCTGCACCAAAAGACGGCACGTTCATCGCTGCCCCGTTTTCGACGCAGCCGCTGGCAGGCGTACTCGAAGACATTTCGCAATTACGTTACGAGCCGCGCAGGCTCAAATATCTTGGCTCTGCCACCACCGATATCTTCATGTGCGTGGCAAGCCCGGAGGCGCCAGCCAAATCGTTTGCAGACACGTTCAAGGTGGAAACAGTGACAGGCGGCACGGCGGAGCGGGGATCGACGGGCTATCTGCCTGTCATGCTCAACAACATTCTGGGCACAAAATTCAAACCGATCTTTGGCTATCCCGGAAGCCGCGAAATCATGGCTGCTATCGAGAAGGGCGAAGTGCATGGCATGTGCGGGCTCAACTGGTCGAGCCTGAACGCGCAATATTCGAATTTGTGGAAAGAGGGAAAGCTGAAAATTCTCGTGCAGGATTCTGCTATCGGCCATCCGGAAATGGACAAGCTCGGCATACCCAAAACCATCGATTTTGCGAAAACACCGGAACAGAAAGCCATCATGGAAATCATCTACTCCCAAGAGGTTTTCGCGCGCCCCTATTTTGTCGCGGCCGAAGTGCCTGCGGACAGGTTATACCAGTTCCCGCTGATCAGCATTGGTGGGCCCAATCTCGCAAGCCGATGGACATGATACGCCATGGCTGCTCGACGAGTTTGTTCCAAGCGTCGCAGCAATGGTCGAGGATGTCGTCGTAGGATTTGAAGACGCGGTTCGA
>CAMDKB010000348.1 GCA_945901195.1 Rhizobium sp. Q54 | reverse complement strand
TGCCGCGTTTGCCAACAGGCACCTGCGCTTTCAGCACGACAGGAAATCCTATCTTTTCGGCTGCCGCGAGGGCTTCCTCCGGCGTCTGCGCAATGGCTCCCGGCGGCGTGGGAATACCAGCCTTGCGCAGCAAATCCTTGGCCTCGAATTCGAGAAGCCTTGCCATTGTCCTGTATTCCTCCCGAAGCCCGCTCTGGCGGCGGCGTGTGCGGCGAAAGAACCGATGTTCGGCATGGAAGTCAAGGCATAAGAGTGAAACTCGTCAGGCCAATTGCGTGAAGGTTTTGCGCCTGCCGAGGGCCGAGTTCAGTCCATCAACGATCGTCCTGACGAAATGCGGCCTCACGTGACCGGCGTTGATCCCCCGTCGATGTTGATTGCGGTGCCAGTGACGTAACTTCCGGCATCGGAAGCCAGAAACAACGCCACATTGGCGAATTCCTCGGCGGTGCCAAGGCGGCCCATGGGAATTTTCGAACCCATGTCTGCATAAAGATCATCCAGCTTAATGCCGCGTCGCGCAGCCTGCCGCACCCATTGATCGCTTTCAATCAGTCCCACATGCAGGGAATTCACGAGCACGTTGTGGGGCGCGCCCTCGTTGGACAACGCCTTGGTCAACGCCAGTCCGGCAGCCCGTGAAACGGAGGTGGGCATGGAATTGGCCCGCGGTGCTTTTGCGCCGGTGTTCAGCACATTGATGATCCGGCCCCAGCGCCGCTCGACCATTTTGGGATAGGCGAGGCGGCAGAGCCTGATTGCGGCGAACAATTTCAGATCAAGATCATCCTGCCATTCCTTGTCTGTCACGGTCGCAAAAGCTTTCGCGGCGGAAATGCCTGCGTTGTTGACCAGTACGTCGATCTGCCCCAGCGCGTTTTCCGCTTCTGCAAAAGCATGGCTGCAGCCCTCGGCGGTGCTGACGTCAGCGGAGATTGCGACAAGCCTTGCGCTGTCTGCGGCTTTGGCGATGACAGCCTTTGCCGCTTCCAGTTCAGACTTGTTGCGCGCCACCAGCGCCACATTCGCGCCTGCCAGCGCGAAATTGCTGGATATCGCAAAGCCGATTCCCTTGCTTGCGCCTGTTACTAGCGCGTTGCGTCCAGTCATGGGCATGGTGATCATGTGTGTTTCCTCCGTTGTTATGCTTTGATGTCAGTATGAAATGGTTTCAAACCAGCCGCAAGCTCGTCTTTAACAACACACTAATCCTTCAACAAATCATCTACACGCTGCATCATTTCGTCCTTGTTATACAAATCGAAATAAGCTGATAGCATGAGATGGGGCGGCCCGAAGAAAAAGCGTTCATACAGCGCCTGGCGATTGCCAAAGCCCGATACCGCAACATCATGGGCAAGACGAAACAGCGCAACCCTGTCGCGCGATTGCAAATTCTCGACCTGAAAATATTGCGCAACATCGCCGGCCAGTTCATTGCTGAAATCAGCCTCGCAGGGCGTTGCCATGAGTGAGGATGAGCCCAGCAATTGCAGAATTTCCACCATGCGAGGATACATTTTAGGAAACAGATTGCGCGATGTATCAAGCGGGCGGCGCAAGGGAATGAAATTGCCATATTGATCAAGATGGGCCTGCGCCTCTGCACTGAACAGAAACGCGCGCACGCTTTCGGTCATCATCATGGCTTCTGAAATCAGACTGCGGGTCTGTGTATCCTTGCCCTTTCCTGTCGCCCTGGCGATGGCGCACATCAGGCCGACCATGAATTCAGATTTTGCAAGTTTGCCAGCCGCTACCTGATGAGCCATGTGCACAACGGCGTTGGTAGCGCCAAAGGCTTGATTGCAAAGTTCGGGCTGGCCGTACATGAAGACGCGCTCCCAGGGCACCAGCACATTATCGAAGATAACCACCGCGTCCATCTCTTCATAGCGTGAAGACAAAGGCGCATCGAAATGCGACTTGCCGTGATCATAGCTGTCACGGCAGATGAATTTCATGCCCTTGGTTGCAACCGGCAAAGCAAAGGCAAAAGCAAAGGGGATATTGTCCTCTGACGCACGCAGAACTGTAGAAGGAAAGACTTCTATCTCGTCAGCAAATGGGCCGAGGGTCGCCAGCAGGCGCGCGCCATTCACGATGATGCCCGCGTCTGTCTCCTTTACGACCCGCAGGGCGACCTTGTCGCTGTAAAGCCCTTGCGCCGCCTGCTGATGCGACATCGTGGGGTTAACCAGCGTATGGGTCAAAACGCGGTCATTCGTTCGGACATAATTATAATAGGCCAGCATGTTTGCGGCGAAATCGGCCTGGCCTTTTACTCCCTTTCTTAGAAAGTCCACGGCAGCAGTGAAAGCCATCACAGAGGCATTCTTGTAATCGGGCGTGCGGCCGAACATGCCGTTCGACCATTTCGCCCATTCATAATAGGCCTTTCCGCGGCGTGCTATCTCTTCGGCTGATCCTGGAATCTGGAAAGAAAGCTGGCAGCGTAATCCATTATCATCAATATAAGTGACATCATCGCGCCAAGGCTGTTCATGCTGGCGATCGAGGAATGAGGCCAGTGTATGCGCGCCGCGCGAAAATGCCGGCTCGGCAGTCACATCTTTAATTCTCTTGCCACGCGCCCATACTTCGCGGTCATCTTGCAATCCGGCAAGATATTCCGCGCCGGTTCGAATGCCCTTGCCAGCAGGTGATGTCATGCCTTTTGAGTCATCCGCAAACGTCATTTTCACAATCCCGGTTCAATGGAGATGACGCAACATAGCTGCTCAATAGCTGTGCGTGAAAGCATCTGAGACGATGATTGATGTAAAAATATAAATCAAACAAGGGAAACGCTCCAAGCTCCCCCTATCCGCCTCGCTTTGCGAGGCGCCTTCCCGCCCAGCCGGGAGAAGGGCGGGCACATGTGCCGCCGAAGGACAAACAGGCCTTGATGGGGCCATGGATTGTAGCCACGGGTGAGCAAAGCGAACCCGTGGGATAAAGAGCCGCCAACAGCCTGCCTCGAAGAGGCAGAGGAAAGCGCATGTTTCCCTCGGCCCTGACGCGGCGATTTTATTTTCCACTCGTTACCACGGGTTCGCTGCGCTCACCCGTGGCTAAAAACCTGCGCCCCGCTGGGCGCAAGGGGAAGGGCCAAAAAAACGCGTTTGACTGACCTTCTTCTTTTCTTTATGTTCTTTATTTGTTCTAAATAATAAGCCTGCCCATGTCTCCGCAGCAAACCATCAGTCACGATGCCATTGCCATCTCGCGCATTGTCGCGCGGCTCGCCGCTCTGCTCGGATTGACGACAGAAAACGCGCCCGGCCGCATTCCCTCAAGTCTCCGGCGAAATGTGCTGCGCCTTTTACGGCCGGCGGAATCGGCGGTGCGGCGGCTGATTGTGATTTTGGCGCAGGCAATTTCTCTGAAACCCCGGCCAAACCACCTGCGCCAACAGGCCTTGCGCGCGGTACGGCGAGAAAATCTGGCGCGCACTTTGCGCTGTTTGATCCGCGCCAGCGGTTTTTCGCACAGAAACGAAAACCTAAAATCACGCCAAAATCGCAGCCGCGCATCACGTTCTTTGGCGGAGGGGAAGCCCGCATCCTGGCGCTCAGCGGCAAGGCGCCAGCCAAACCAGTTGATGATGGCGTGATCGCCTCCTCTGGTCTGGTGCACCGGTTGACGGCTCTGCAAAGCGCGCTCAGCGATCTCCCGCGTCAGGCGCGCCGCCTCGCCCGCGCGTTGGCCCGGCGCGCAAAATCTCAGCGCCTGAAGGGGCAATCGCCCCTGCGCCCCGGCGCTGCGCCAGGCTATCGCCGCCGCGCCTCGCATGAAATCGACCGCATTCTTGAACGCTGGCAGGAGCGCGCGCGCATCGCGCTGGAAACGGATACATCCTGATGCCAGAGCCGCCGCAACACATTGGCGGGTTTTCGTATGACGCCACAAGGCGAACGAATTCGCGCGCCTGGTTGTGCGATGCACCCCTCATATGGAAATTTTGCAATGCAGCCCTCATGCTGAGGAGGCGCACAGCGCGGTCTCGAAGCACGAAGGCGTCTCGCTCTCCGGGCTTTCTCGTCCTCCGAGACGGCCCCTACGGGGCCTCCTTGAGGATGAGGAAGCCCTTCACCCGATTGCCCTGAGCGCCCCGGCGCTGCCCTTCCCAGAATCCCCGGTTTGCGCTATTGTGGCACTCATTCCGCCCGAGAATGCAGGATCAGGAGAAACGCCCATGCATATCATCGATTCCCATTTCCATTGGTGGCCCCGTTCTGTGTTCGAAACATTGTGCAAGCGCCGCGAAATTCCGCGCGCCTATCCCAATGATCAGGGCTGCTACACGATGATCCTGCAGGACGGGACGGATTATATCCTCGACTCCTGGCCGGCCTGGTTCGACCTCGACAAACAACTTGAACATATGGACAAGCTCGGCCACCAGATTGATGTGGTTGGCTCAATCGGGCCGTTCTCAGTCTATTTCTCCTCGCTTCCGAAGGAAGAAGGCCGCGATCTCGCCATTCAGTGGAACGAGGAAATGGCCTGGGCGCAGAAGCGCTATCCCGGTCGCTTCTGGGGCAGCGCCGCGATCCCGTTTCAGGATACAGCCATGGCGCTGGAGGTTCTGGAAGATGCCGTCGGGCGGCTTGGCCTGATGGGCGTCAACCTGCCTGGCTCCATTGGCGCTGACCCGCGCATCGATGCGGAACGCATGCAGCCTTTCTATGCCCGCTGTGCGGAACTGAAGCTGCCTGTGTTCATGCATCCGACTGACGCCGTCTTCAATTCCATGCTCGACGGCTACAACGGCGCGCTGCATCTGTCGCTTGGCCGCGTGATTGAAGTCAGCGTTGCCGCCATGCGCCTCGTTCTTTCAGGCACCATGGAGCGCCATCCCGATCTGAAGCTGATCATGTCACATACCGGCGGGGCCCTGCCCTATCAATCCGGACGGATGGACAAGAACACGGGCCCGGCCAAATTGCCCAAGCCGGCCAGCTATTACCTGAAGAACATGTAC
>CAMDKB010000347.1 GCA_945901195.1 Rhizobium sp. Q54 | reverse complement strand
CCCCGCGATCTCCCGGCCGCAGCCGCACTTTCATAGCATCCGATATCATGCCATCTTGAATCACGGCACAAAACACCGCGATAGTGCAATTATGACTCACTCACTTCAGATAGTGGGTACTAGCGGACGCGAAAATTGTACTAGACAAGCCCACATCCATTCAGCGGGAAATTATGGCGCAGAACGGTCTTTGGTATAACCGGCGCATTATGCCTTATCGTACGCCAGACAATGGAGTTGAGGGGATCGTAATTACATTCGCTGAAATAACAGAGCGCAAACTAGCTTCAAATACAATGGAGGCGGCCAAGCGGCATGCGGAACTTGCAACGATCGCTAAGTCACGATTTCTGGCTGCCGCGAGCCATGATCTGCGGCAGCCGCTTCAGGCGCTTGTTCTTTTGCAAGGGCTGCTGGCCAAGTCCGTGAAAGGAGACGATGCACAGAAGCTGCTCACTCGCTTCGACGCAACACTTGGATCCATGTCCGGTATGTTGAATGCATTGCTTGACATAAACCAGATAGAGGCCGGCGATGTTCGTGCGGAAAAGGTGACCTTTCCCATCAATTTCATATTTGAGCAATTGAAGGGAGAGTTTACAGAACAGGCGCAATCGCAGGGATTGGTCCTAAAAGTTGTCCCCTCCAGCCTCACCGTGAATACAGATCCGCGGCTGTTGGAGCAAATGATCCGGAGCCTGCTTTCGAACGCACTGAAATATACCGGCCGGGGAAAAATATTATTGGGCTGCCGGCGGCGAGAAGGGAAAACAAGTATTGAAGTATGGGACAGCGGGATTGGAATTGCGAAAGAAGAGTTTCAGGCAATTTTTCATGAGTATCACCAGATAGACAACGCCGCGCGTGAACGCGGCCGCGGCCTTGGGCTGGGTCTGTTCATCGTGCGCCAATTGGCAACTTTGCTCGGTCATGATGTCCATGTGCGTTCGAGAACCGGCATCGGTTCGGTTTTCAGCATCGATATTGTGACAGATCCTGCCCCGGCGGAAGCCAGTCTCGCCACTATCAGGCCGTCAATGCCTTTCATTGGGAATCCGGAAGATAAGAAAGGTTTGATTCTGCTTGTTGAGGATGATGAGGAGCTCCGGAGATTACTTGAATTGTCGCTCACAAGAGATGGCTATGACGTTAAAGCTGCTTCGGATGGATCTGCTGCCCTGAAACGAGTTGCTGAAGGAATGAGCCGCCCCGATCTTGTTCTCGCCGATTATAATCTGCCTCTTGCTATGAATGGCCTGCAGTTGGCCGCCGAGCTCCGGCGCATCATTCATCGGGATTTGCCCGTTATCATCTTGACTGGAGATATTTCGACAGGAACCTTGAGCGCGATTGCGGATCAACAATGCGTACAGCTCAACAAACCCGTCAAAACCAAAGAGCTGGTTGAGGTCATTGGGCAGCTTCTTCAAACAAGGGCCACTGTAAAATCAGGTGTCAATGCCACGCCGAAATCTGATCCGCTTCGAGATACAAACAGGCCGGTGGTTTTCGTAGTCGACGACGACCAGCAGATCCGTGACGCGTTCAGGGACGTTCTTGAAGATGATGGAAGGCAGGTTGAATGCTACGCGGACAGTGAGTCATTTCTCGATAATTATCATTCAGTCGAGCAATCCTGCCTCGTGGTCGACGCCTACCTACCTGGCATGAGCGGAGTTGAATTATTACAGAAGCTGAATGAGACGGGTAAACGTCCGGCCGCCATCATGATTACAGGCAATAGCGATGTGTCCATGGCTGTCATGGCCATGAAAGCTGGCGCGCTGGATTTTATTGAAAAACCGGTCAACAGCGCTGATCTGATAGCCAGTGTCAGCCGGGCGCTTGAACAGTCCCAGGACTCGAGCAAACAATTGGCGTGGCGCGATACGGCAGCAAAGCAGGTCGCAGCTTTGACATCGCGCCAGCGCGAAATCATGGAACTCGTACTTGCTGGTCATCCCAGCAAGAATATAGCGGCGGATTTGGGGATCAGTCAGCGCACTGTGGAAAATCATCGCGCTTCCATCATGAAACGGACAGGCTCCAAATCACTGCCTGCCCTCGCCAGACTGGCGCTTCTGGCGAAATCAGAAGCGTAATTACGGGTATTGCAGGCCAGCCATGCACTGGTTTGTCCCTGGCCGGCCGTATGAGTAAATTCCGAGTCTGTTGCTGCATTAATGCCGGGCGCTAATCTCTGGTTGCCAATAAGGCAGGTCTTACCGGATCGCCGTTACCCGTCCGGGCTGGAGGAGGCGCAAGTGCATATCAACCGATCAGCCGGGGCGCGTGAAAGCCTTCTGAGAGTCGTGTTTGATGACAGTGTTGTGTCACTTGTCCTCGCGGCTCATGCGACATTCGCCGAGGTTGCGTTGAGTTTTGAGCTGCTGGCCTCCAGGCATCATGGCAATCCGCTCTTGATCGAGATCATTTTGCCCGAGCTTCCATCGGATTATGGTGCGGCATTTGATTGCATGGTCGGGGGTGCGCGTTTTAACCCGGTTCAAGTGCACTAGGGTCGCCTTACCTTGAACTGAACAAATGGAGATATAGACATGAGTATCGGCACAATTTTACTCATTATCCTCGTGCTGTTCCTGATTGGCGCGTTGCCCAGGTGGCCCCACAGTGCAAACTGGGGCTATTTTCCAAGCGGTGGTCTTGGTGCTATTTTGATCATCGTGATCATTCTCATGCTGCTGGGAAGAATATAGCCATAAGCGCCAAATAGAGGGAGGCTTGGCGATGCTTGGCTTGCTGAAATTTGGCTATAGAACTGTTAAGGTGCTGTCAGGCTAGTCAAGCTAGCCTTATGAAGGCTCGAGGCAATGTTGAGATAGCACGTGCTGCCTGCCTTCGCGGAAACGCCAATTGTCATGCCCGTGGCAGCGGGGACGAGCTTCCAGCTGTTGTTAGCTTTAAAGGCAGAGAACTGATCGAGGAATTAGTTAGTCGCGCGCATTGCCGTCAAGCAGTTTCGCGCCGGTGGCGTCGTAGGACAGTATGTCCCATTCGATGTGATGCGGCGTAAGCACACCGCTGCTGCCGGTCGTCCGGCGGGTTCGATTATACCGTCCTCTTTGACGGTGATTCGGCCCGGGGCGTTGGCGGTTCGTACTGCCATGTTGAAGACGCCGAGAAGGACTGGCCTCGCGCAGTGTCTCGTGCGAGAGAAACGGTCGCGTGAAACGCGCGCTATTCGGCGCACATTGGCCCTCCACGAAAGACGCATCGCGTGCGCGGCGCATTCGATCAATTCGCCAAACAGCGAAAGTCTGGACTCCAGACTCGCTTGCTGCGCACAGTCAAGCTGCCGCGATCAGCTCGGCAGCCGGGGAATGCAATTGGCTCTGACGCGCTGTCGGCTAGACAGATCACTTCGTCATAAAGTTGGAGCTGCGGCAGAGCCGATTTTTCCGGGCCAGTGCGCATTTCACGCGTCAACTCCCAAAAACGCTGCCCGCCAGCATAAGCTGGCCAGCACCGCAGGCATGCGCGGCACAGGCGCAAAATAACAGGCTGACGAGGCTGTGGAGCGCGAACGCATCTGCGGGGTGAGAGTCCCTGCGAACAGGAAATTAAATCGTCGGATGCAGAACGCTCTGGATCCAGGCAGGGATCAAGCTCGTCAAATCGGGGCGCAGGAAGTAATTTAAGAGCAAGAAACTTCAAGGGGTGGAGTCTCTGTCGTACTGGTTTTCCGGCCATCCGGCCTCATATCCGATATATTTTATGAATCATCGGCTCATGCGGGAACTAGGAACATGGCTGCACATTTCACCGGGGCTCCCCGGACAAAAGCGTCGCCGGACGCCGCCAAACGGTTGATGCCGCTGATCGATGGGGTTTGTCTTGATGCTGCGACCCAGCTTCCCCCCTGCAAAACCGAAGACATGGCGCTTCAATGGCTCGGTAAAGCGAGGCTCCCGGAGGATGAGTCCGAAACCGGGATTGTCGTGCTCGAAGCCCGGTTTTTCGCCTTGAACCTTGCGATCTTTACGCCGTCCTTGATGGGCGTGACGCCCGTTGACCGGCTGTTACGGCAGCGCAAGGGCAATTTTGACAGGGAAGAGACAGCCGCCATGGCGGCGCTGTCCGGCTCAAAACTGCACTTGTTCCGTTTGCTCTCCCGAGCAGGCGCCAGCGAGATCCCCGCCGAGGATTTGGCAACCGGAGAGCTGTTGACCCTTCTCGATTCAGATATTCCTGCATCCGCCATTGGCATGAGCGTCGCTGCGCGCCTTTGCGCTTTAAGCAATGGCTTGCATGGATTGGTTGGCCCGCGTTTGCCGCTTGACGCCGCCGCACTCGCCGTCACATTGCCCTTCACGCGCCCCGGCCGCGGCGTGACCAATTCCTATCGCTGCGCCGCCGCTCTCAACAAACACATTGTTCGTAATGGCGGACCCCGAATCCTCGGGTTAAACCTCATGCCTGCGGCCGGGAACGATCATGCCCGGGAGACCGGACATGGCGCAGACGGGGAAGAAAGCGATTTCGAACGCGTGGCCAGAGAATGGGCCGCCCTCGACACTGGAGCCGAACCTTCCGCCGCCAGCATCAGCGCAGCGCGGCGCTTGACCTCACTCACGCATTTGCTTCGGGCGATCGAGCTTTGCATCGCCGCGCGCGAACGGAGCGATCCCCGCCGTGCCGAAGCATTTTCACGGCTGGCCTATGTCCAGATGGAAACCTTCCACCGCCGTGCTATCGCGGGAACCGGGCATGACAAGGATCCCATCGAAATCATTTCCGGTGTAGTGGACCGGGCCATCACAGAACGCCGGATACCGGCCAGGGCGCGAGCTTTCTTCGACGATTTGCGGCGGCGTCCGGTCGCCTCGAATGCGGGCGCTGCAAAGTCCGCCGGTGGACCTGGCCTCAAACGTGTGGCATATCTGATAGCTGGGCTTAGATATCAAAAAGCCCCGCGCCGGATTCCTCCGGCGGGGCGAAATGTCATTCCTCGCGCCAAAAATTTCTGGCAGGCAACTATTTTAAACACGCGGTTGCAACC
>CAMDKB010000346.1 GCA_945901195.1 Rhizobium sp. Q54 | reverse complement strand
ACGGCGGCAGAAGAAAACCCGTCCCGCGATCAATCGTGCGAAAATTGCTCATCAAAGGGCCGCTCGTCAGAGGGAAAGAATCAACAGTATGATTCTACGCTTGCCCTTGCCCCGCCGCCAGGACAAGTTAAGTCCGACAGGCTGCTAGTCGTTGAACAAATCACCCTCCGGTAAACCCGGGGCGGTTCAGATCGCGATTGAGGAGATCGACCGCGTCATCGCTTCTGGCGCGCGGTTCGGCTGCGTCCTCGCCGATTCCGGCTATGGCTCCAGCGGACCTTTCCGCCAGGCGTTGAGCGAGCGCGGCCTGCTGTGGGCGGTGGGCCTGTCTCGACGACAGAATGTCTATCCCGCCGACGTTGCTCTGATCTTCCCGGTCGCGAAGGCCGGAAAGCCACGCAAATATCATGTCCCTGATCAGCCTCCAGTCTCTGCTGAAGCGCTGTTGGCTGGAGGGAAATGGCAAAAGGTCAGTTGGCGGCGGGGCACCAAAGGCAGGCTGACATGTCTCTTCGCGGCTCGCCGTGTCCGCGTTGCCGATGGCCACAAGCACCGCATGCTCGATAATCGTATGCAGTGCATGCTGGGCGGCGAGGTCTGGCTCGTCGGCGAACGCCGTTCGACCGGCGAGCAAAAATATTATGTGTCGAATCTACCAGCAGATACGAGCCTCAAGATGCTCGCCGCTGCCATCAAAGCCAGATGGATCTGTGAGCAAGCGCATCAGCAGCTCAAGGAGGAGCTCGGCCTCGACCACTTCGAAGGTAGATCCTGGACGGGGTTACACCGGCACGCCTTAATGACCATGATCGCCTACGCCTTCCTCCAGTCCCGCCGCCTCAAAGCAGTGGGACGGAAAAAAAAGAGTCGGCGGACCGCCGCCACAACCGAGCATGCCAGCCATCAGGCAAGCAATCCTCGATCTCTTTGCGCGGCCCCCGCCCAGGCGATGCCCTCACTGTGAGAAACTCCTCGCCGACGCCGTCGAACCTAATCTGCCAAAGTAGTGCTAATCCATCGCCACAATCCATCACCACTTGGAAATCGGGATCGGCATCGCTATTATCGGGGAAACTTTTCACCGGATGCAGCCATGAATCTGTTCGAACGCAAACCGCAGCAGGCCGTTGAGGCCGGGGTCACATTTCTTGACGGCGATTTTCGCATTACGCGGCCCGGAACTTTCGTCCGCTGTGCGGCAACAAAAGCGCCTATTCCCATAGAGGAATTGCGCTACTGGGACGTTGACACGCAGGAAGCCTATGCGACACCGGAGGCCTTGCTGGAGCGTCGTGGCTTCAAACTGAAAAAATGAGGCGGTTCAGGCCGCCGAAACCTTTAGCATCATCAGAGCCGTAAATCTTGGTTCATCCTCGATTGCAAGCGTAACGGGCAAGACATTGATCTTGCTGACGTCGTGAACACTGGTCAGTCTCGCCAAATCCTTCTCGGTCGTCACAAGTTGCGCCATGTGTTTGCGGGCGCTGGCGCGCAACGCTTGCATGTTCGCGGCGTCGATCATCTGGTGATCGTCGAAACTGTAGGCGTCGACGACATTCGCGCCGACGGACTCCAGAGTAGCAAAGAATTTTTCCGGCCTGCCGATGCCTGCAAAAGCCACGACGCGCTGTCCGTGCAGGCGATCCGCTGCTTCCGGCGCAGGGCGCAAATGCGCACGAAAGATTGCCACGCCGCGCGCCTTGGCCCGGCCGGCAAGCCTGTCGCCCGCTTCCCCCGCGCCAACCACAATCAAGGCATCGATGATGCCAAGTTGCGAGTCCAGTGGCGCTCGCAAGGGGCCTGCCGGGATGCATTTGCCATTGCCCGTACCTGTCTCGCCGTCAGCGATTGCGATGCTGAAATCCTTTGTCAGAGAAGGGTTTTGCAACCCGTCGTCCATGATGATGATATCCCCGCCGGTCATTTCGGCGGCATGGGCGCCTGCCACACGGTTTGCCGTCACGATGACAGGCGCGATCCGGGCGAGCAGCAGCGCCTCATCTCCGGTAATTCTCGCGTCATGTGCTGATAGGTCCACGCGCAAAGGCTTTCCTGCACGGCTGGCGCTGCCGCCATATCCGCGTGTTAGGAAGGCAGGACGTTTGCCGTGGCTTTGCAGGATTTTGGCGAGCGCCATCGCAGCAGGGGTCTTGCCTGCGCCCCCGGCCACGAAATTGCCAACGCAAATAACGGGGAGACCTGCGCGCGTGCCGGTCTGTTTTAGCCGCCGGTTGGAATATGCACCCCAGAGATAGCCGATCGGCGAAAGCGCCAGGGCCATGGCATCCGGTTGCGGCAGCCACCAGAACGCCGGGGGGCGCATCAATCCCTCTCCGGACGCGCTGAAGTCAGATAGGGTTCGATGGCTTGCATGATCTTGCCGGTCGCTCCGCCCAATTGCTCAACCGTTTCGCTTGCCGCCCGCGCCATGCCGCGCGTGCGCGCGCTGTCAGCAAAGAGTTCCGCAAGAGTATCGCCGAGCGCATCGGTTCCGGCAACTTCAATCGCACCGCCTGTCGCGTCGAGGTCGCGATAGACGTCGCCAAAATTGGCGATATGCGGACCGTGCAGGATGGCGGCTCCAAGTTTGGCGGGTTCAATCGGGTTCTGTCCGCCGTGCCGGATCAGCGAACGGCCAACAAAAACGATATTGGCGACCCGGTAGAACAAGCCAAGTTCACCAATCGTGTCGGCCACATAGATGCATCCGCTGCTGGAAAACTTTTCCTTGCGTGAGCGAAGACATACGTTAAGGTCCTGCGCCGCAGCCAGGGAAGCAATGGAGGCGCCGCGCTCGGGATGTCTTGGTACGATGATCGTGAGCAGGTTCGGCCAGTGTTGCGTCAACCGGGTATGGGCCGCCATGGCTATCTCTTCTTCACCCTCATGGGTGGAAGCGGCGACCCAGACCGGACGAGCGCCGACGCGCACCTTCAGGTCCGAGAGCTCTAGCTGATCGCAGGGCAGGGCAGGTACGTCATACTTCAGATTGCCTGGCACGCCGACCTTCCGTGCGCCCAACTCGGCGAAGCGGGCCGCGTCTTCCTGCGTCTGCGCAAGCGTGACATCGATATGTCCCAGCAAGGAGCCAATGGTCGCGGGCAGCTTTTTCCAGCGGCGTGACGATCGCTCCGAGAGGCGCGCATTGACCAGGGCAAGAGGAATTTTGCGCCGGGCAGTTTCCATCACGCAATTTGGCCAGAGTTCGGATTCGGCAAAGAGCGCCAGGTCGGGCTGCCAGTGATCGAGAAAACGCCGCACGAATTGCGGCACGTCCAGTGGTACAAACTGATGAATAGCGTCCTGCGGCAAGCGGGTCTGCATCAGGCCGGCGGACGTGACTGTGCCCGTTGTCAGGACGATTTGCATATTGCGCGCGCGCAGCGCCTCGATCAGCGGCAGTAGCGCAATGGCTTCCCCCACGCTGGCCCCGTGCAACCAGACGAGTTGTCCCGGCGGGCGCGGCCGGCTTGCAATCCCCGAGCGTTCGCCCAGCCGCAGGGCATCTTCCTTGCCCTGACGTTCGCGGCGCTTGAGCAGCAACGGCGCAAAGATCGCCAGCCCGGCTGTCGCGCCGCGGTAAACGGTGAGAATGACGCTGCCGCCGCTCATGAAATCGGTTCGCCTGCCGCCAGCGGGACGGACGTTTTAGCGCCGGAC
The DNA here is from genome assembly GCA_945901195.1 of Rhizobium sp. Q54. Classification (GTDB taxonomy): domain Bacteria; phylum Pseudomonadota; class Alphaproteobacteria; order Rhizobiales; family Beijerinckiaceae; genus Terripilifer. The sequence goes on along the minus strand of CAMDKB010000346.1, from coordinate 1,385 downwards.
AATGCAGCGCCGGGATCCTGCGAACCAACGAGCGCATAGGCGCGTGCGTGGACTTGATCCAACGCGCTCTGAAGCGCCTGACGCGCTGATTCCACCGTCTGGGTGTCGGCGTCATTTGCAACTTTTATGGGATCGCCGATAACGATGGCTCCACGTCCGAAGGGCAGTCCAAAACTTGCCTTGTCCCAGGAATTGAAGTCCAGCCGCCACTTCTTCACAACAGCGACGGGATAGATGGGACGGCCCGAAAGCATCGCGAGCCGGATAATGCCTTCACCGCTTTTGCGCGCAACTTTTGGAACATCTGCTGTCAGAACAAGCGACGTTCCGGAGTCCAGCGCACGCAACATTTCCCGCAGCGCCGCCACGCCGCCGCGTTTGTGCATCTTGTAGGCCTTGCCCCCCGAACCACGGATGGGAATGACACCAAGCCGTTCAAGCACCATGGCGTTGATCTCGGCATCGGCATTACGAGAAATCAGCGCCGCCACCTGCATTCCTGCAGGCCATGCGAAATGGGCCATCGTGTGCTGCCCATGCCAGAGCGCGCCGATAACGGGGGCATTCTCGATTGCTCTTTCAGAAAAGTTTGCCGGTTCAACAACAAAGCGTGTCGAAGCGCGCACGAGCCGCAGGTAATGCGCTGCAACGAATGCCAGCGCATACTGGATGGGGCGCGAACGGCCAAAAGACTTCAGCATTGGGACTTCGGCATATCAGTCGTTAGCGCGCGCTCGCTCAAGTTGGATCAAGGAAACGGTGCATATGGACAATGAAATAGCGCATATGAGCATTGTCCACGGTCGCCTGCGCCTTTGCCTTCCAGGCTTTCTCAGCTTCGGCATAATTAGGGTAAATGCCCACGATGTCGAGTTTTTTCGGATCACGGAATTTGCTGCCCGTCAGCGACTCCAGTTCGCCACCGAAAACAAGGTGCAGTAATTGGTCAGAAGCGACGTCATGATGATGTGGGTCGGACATGATGAGCCTGTTCGAGGTTGATTTATCAAGGACACTAGCTGCCGGGGGCAATCTTGCGGATTGCATCGACCAGTTCACCGTGCAATTGCGGTGCCGCAGCGGTCAGCGCCTTGTGGCGAGGTTCGGCAGCGTTATAGCTGGGCTCCTGCTTGTCGAGATCAGTAAGATGCCCCCCTGATTCCCGGATCAGCAAATGAGCGGCTGCTATATCCCAATCCCACGCGCTGGTCGAGGCGACAGCCGCGTCGAGGTCGCCCAGAGCGATTCGCGCCAGCCTGTAGGCGAGTGAGGGAACTCGTGGCTCCCTGATAATGGCAAACCCCTGTTTATCCAGTTCGTCCATGGCCTTGATGGGACCCGCAAAGCGCGCACCCTTCAATTCCGAATGCCGGGAGGGCGTGATC
>CAMDKB010000345.1 GCA_945901195.1 Rhizobium sp. Q54 | reverse complement strand
GTCTGCGCCGCAAGGCCGCCGGATGGGACGACGACTACCTCGCCAGCCTCGTTGCCGCGTGAGAATTTTTATTCACCCGATTCCCCTGGATGCTATCGACGGGGTTCGTAAACACAAAATTCAAAATCCGCCTCATCTCCAGGCCCTGCCAAATGCCGCTCGGACGCCGCCAAGGTCCATTTTCGTGGATCGATGGCCGGAAAATACGAATCCCCTTCCGGCTCGAGATTGACGCGCGTGATCTCCAGCCGGTCAGCCCCGCCGATGGCCTGCGTATAAATTTCTCCTCCGCCAGCGATAATAATTTCTGCTGCGCCCAGATCGCGTGCGCAGGCTTCAGCCAAATCGAGTGCCGCCTCCAGCGAATGCGCACAATGGACCCCTTCGGCTTTGAAACTGCGGTCCCGCGTAATCACGATCGTCTCACGTCCCGGCAAGGGTAGGCCAATGGAGTCATAGGTCTTGCGGCCCATGATGAGGGGCTTGCCCCACGTCAACGCCTTAAAGCGCTTGAGATCGGACGAAAGCCGCCACAGCAGCGTATTGCCGCCGCCGATGACGTTGTTTTTCGCGACAGCCGCGACCAAGATGATGGGAAGGTGCGTCAAGGAAACATCTTCACGTCTAGACCATCATTCTGAGAATGATCGCATCGGGAAGATAGAAGCCATTCAGCATGTTGTTGCTGAAACGAACATCTGACAGGCTTTCGACGCGTATCAACCCCTTCAGCCCCTGAATTGCAGGGTGAGATTCTTTTACAAACTCGGTTGAACCAGTATCCAATGTTCCCAACAATTCCCTGTTCTCTGAGACGATTACTGCAAGTCTCCTGTAGAATTCTAGTTTTTCTTTGATCTCAGGCGCAGGTACGATCCATAGTCGCCAGATCTCCGTATCTTCGTTGTAAACCCAAAGGGCTGCACGGGGATTCAATCCCGCTTTGTCCATCAATCCCACTAAACGTTTGGCGCCTTCAATCTCGGGCCCTACCAGTAGTTTCTGATCCATGACAGAATTCCTTTCGTCGGATTTTGGATGGATTCCAGAAGGATCTGGGTCGAATCTTTGTCGCTGTGCGTGTATCTGGTATCAGGATTCCATTCTACAATGATCGCCCATCCTGCAGCAAAATCTGGGTCCCGATCTTCACGTTCCTTGTGGTCGCACGCGAGGCCTGCCAGTTTTACCAGCTTGGCAAGATCGTGGCCCGAATACACTTCTCGGTTAAACTTGGAGTCCGGCAAAGTCTCACTGGAAATTTGCCTTGCAATACAAGCTTTCAAAGCAAGCTCGATAGAGTATCCAGCTAAATAGTAAGCGTTGGAATATCTTTCGTTGCCATACAAAAGCTGCGCGTCATCAAGCTTTGCTTGAGATAATTTTTGCAGGTCAATTCTGCGATAACCATTTGCCATCGAGCAATTTCCTCACACCGCCACCGGCGCCTTGATGTGCGGGTGCGGATCATAATCAATGATTGAAATATCTTCGAAGGTGAAATCGAACAGCGACTTCACATCCGGATTCAGCACCAGTTTCGGCAAGGGAAGCAACTCGCGCGACAGCTGAAGTTTCGTCTGCTCCAGATGATTGAGATAAAGATGCGCGTCACCGAACGTGTGCACGAAATCGCCGGGCTGCAGCCCGCAGCCTTGCGCGATCATCGCAGTCATTAGGGCGTAACTTGCAATGTTGAATGGAACACCAAGGAATATATCCGCCGAGCGCTGATAGAGCTGACACGACAGCCGTCCATTGGCGACATAGAATTGAAACAGACAGTGACAGGGCGCCAGCGCCATCTTGTCGAGATCGCCCACATTCCAGGCTGAAAGCACCAGCCGCCGCGAATCGGGATTGCGCCGGATCTCTGCAATCAACCCCTTGAGCTGATCATGCGTGCGCCCGTCTGCACCTTGCCAGGAGCGCCATTGCTTGCCATAAACCGGGCCGAGATCGCCATTCGCATCCGCCCATTCATCCCAGATCGAGACACCATTGGCCTTGAGATAGGCGATATTCGTATCGCCGGCGATAAACCACAATAATTCATGGATGATGGATTTCAGGTGCAGCTTTTTTGTCGTCACGAGGGGAAATCCCTTCGACAAATCAAAGCGCATCTGATGACCGAAGACCGACAAGGTGCCGGTTCCCGTACGATCCATTTTCTTGGCGCCCGTATCGAGCACGAGGCGCATGAGGTCGTGATATGGCTTCATGACGGTAGTCTAGCCCATCTGGACTGCCGCCGCTGCCCTCTTCAGGGGTTTCCAACAAAAAAGACGATGAGCCAGGCCAGGCCATTATAGGCAGCATGTGCATAAAAGCTGGCCTTGGACGAGTTGTTGTTCTCGCGGATCAAGGTCAGCACGAGGCCCGGTACGAAGATCAGCAACGGATAGAGCCCGGTCTTGTCGAGATGGGCTATCGCGAACAGCGCGGCGACAACAATAATCCCAGCCCACACACACAAAACTGTGCCGCAGGCTCGAATAAATCCAGCCGCGAAATAACAGCTCCTCCGCCCAGGGCGCCAAAAGAACGACTGTCACAAAGGAGAGCGCCATACCCCATCCGCCCGCAGGAATGAAAAACCAGGTGCGAAAATCGGAAAAAATGAGCTTGATGCCGAACCCGGCTGTCAGGAGATAGAAAAGACCGAACATCGGCAGCAGGAGGAGCCATTTGCCGGTGGGCCAGCCGGTCGGCGCGTCCCACGCCAATGGAATCCGCCAGTCTGCACCGCCACGCAGCCGCGCAAAAGCAAGCACCGCCAGACCAAATCCGATAAACGAAGCTGCTACAATGGTGAACATGACAATCTGCGTACGATACGGCGCAGTCCGCAATTCATTGATGTCGATGCCAGACAACGAGCCCATATCACGCTGGACTTCATCAAGCCCCGCCACCGCAATCCAGACCCCTCCAAGGGCCGCCATGATTGCAGCCCCCAGAAGCAGAATTCCAGCTGTCGAAATTATCAGCCCCAGTAAGCCGTAGGGCTTGACGCGACCGGGCGCTGTCGGCCCAGTGACCGGAGCCTCAGCAAAGAAATCAGGAATGCTCACGCGGGCTGGCCCCTCATGCTAAATAACGAAGACACTGACCATTATCCCATCAGGTCCTTTCTGAAACCTGACTGGAACAATGTCTGCAGCGCCAAAATCACAGGTACTGGCCTCACCTTGCGCCATCAGGCAAAGTTTCGCTGAGCACTTGCTTGTCCTTGGGCCAGCGGATCTGCCATCCCAGCCGGATTTCCTTGCTGCCATTGGGCGCAAGGTCAAACGTCCAGCCCATCACGCCGCGGCGCTCCTCCACTTGTTTTTCCGTGGCCGCAGTATTGGTCGCCAGCGCCTCGATCACGATGTTGGTGTCTTCGGAAATCGGGATGCGATCGATCACGTTTACCTTCACCGCAAAGGGATGCAGGTTGCGGATCGTTGTTCGGAAATCCTGCTTTTCAGTCTTGTTTGCGCCCATCCAGCCCGGCGTGTTTTCGCGGCGGCTGACGGGCACGCGGGTCACTTTCACGCGCTCGTCAGCGCCAAAGCCCAGTCTGGCATCTTCACCCGGCGCGACAAGCCGGAACGCTCCCTTGCCAACATACATGCCATCGCGCTGAATATTCACTTCACCTGGCAGGAGCGGCGCTTCCTCCTTGTTGGTGAAACTCGCTTCCAGATAGGCGGTGGCGTCCATCGACGGCGAAGTCTTCACGATGAGCGAAGGTTCGATGGTCTGCGAGGCGATGCGCAGGGAACGTTGTGATCCATCGGTGGGAACGTCAATGCGTCCGGGCACCCGGAATTGCGCCTCATAGGTCCCAGATTCGATTGTAGCCTCGACTTCGCGCGCGCGCTCTTCATCCTTTGACTTGTCAGCTGCCAAAGCCGCAGGTGCAGGCGCAGCAACCATGCCCGACGCCATCGGCAAATCGGCACGTCTCGCCACTTCGTTTGAAGCCGCAGAACGCGGCAGTGGAACCGGCCGGGGCTCAAAAATCCTGATGCGCTGGGCCATCACATCCGGCGCTTGCGTGCCGCGTTGGGCGCGCACTGTGGACACCGACAATTCGATATTGGTCCAGTCTTCGCCCGTACGCTGGGCGACCTGCGCCCGGCGCACAAGCTGCATCACAGGCTTTTCATTGCCCTTGCTTTCAAGGCGCGCATCATAGAGCGGCTGCCATCCCGCACCCGCCACGCGATAAATCAGAACAAGCCTGGATCTGGTCCCGCCTTGCGCCTCGATTTCGACTGTCACATCGCGTGTGGGCTGAGTGCGCTGCGCAGGTGTGCGATTGGAGGCTTGAACAGCGCGTATGTCCTGCTCGATATCGGCTAGCCGCTGGCGCAAGGTCTGATTTTCTTCGGCGAGCCGCGCCAGCCCTTCACCAACGGCGTCCCACGCCCCCGCCCATTTTTCCACATCCATAGGCGCAGCCTTGTCGCCAAGTTTTTCCGGGCTCGCCTGCGCAAAGCGCTCAATCATTGTTTTCTTGGATTGCAGCGCGGAAAGGCGCGCCTGCGTCACCTCGCGATCACCATTGAGTTTGCGGAGCTTTTCGCTCAGCGCATTTTCCGGGGGCTGTTGCTGAACCGGCGCAACGCGTGTCTCGACCGAACCTATCTGGATGGGCACGCCGCCCGCCCCCTCGACCCTGAGAGACGATGGATCGAGCGCCATAGGCAGGCCCTTGAACACGACCGATGTTGCGCCGGCGGGAATGTCGACTTCGGCAATCCGGGTGACTTGCGCCGCGTCCGGATAGACAGTCACAGCATCAACCTTCGAGGCCGCATCAAGCGTCCCAGACAGTGCAGGCGACGCCAGCGTAAGTGCGGCAAGCGAAATGCCCGATAAAATCGTGAAAGGGGAAAACGAGCGGTGCATGGTTCCTCCGGGCTCAAATGTCAGCGCAAGCATAGCCGCGCAGAAATGCGGTGATATCGGGGCTGGTTTGCGTCAGGATCAGGCAGAATGCACGCAAACTGCCCCAGGGGAATCGGGTGAATAAAAATTCTCACGCGGCAACGAGGCTGG
>CAMDKB010000344.1 GCA_945901195.1 Rhizobium sp. Q54 | reverse complement strand
GAATTGCCAATTGCCCACAACGCCAGAATGGACAACAGCGTTTTGGCTTCGTGGAGTTGGCCGACCCCTGCAATATGGGTGAATGGATCTGGTATGCCATTGACGGCACGCAAGATCAGCACGATGCAGAACAAGATGAGATTGAACGTGAATATGCCCAGCGCCAGATTGAAGCCCTGCTTGTTGTGGAATATGTCGCTGCAGAAAACGCGTTCGAACACAGTCACCCCCTCCATACAACCGGCGTGCAGTCGTAAACGTACCGTAACGTAATCTTGGAATCTGAAAAAACTGATATCTAGATCGTTGCAAATTTATCGAACGACCTTGCCATTTTTTAATGGCGTGCAACTGCAGTTGAGAAGGCGGCGGCATGGAAATCCTTGTGTTAAATCCCATCGGCCATATGGACTCAACCCGCCTCCGGCGTGATTTTCCCACGCTGACTGTTCACGAAGAGAGCGACATCGACAAAGCGCTGGGATGCGCCAGCCGATGTGAGGCTGTGATCGCGCTGGCACATTTCGTTGAAGACCCGCTTATCGCCGCCATGCCGTCGCTCAAATGGATTTGCTCGCTCACCAGCGGGACCGATCATCTCGTCACCCTGCCCTCACTGAAGCCAGATGTTCGCATTACCTCCGGACGCGGCATTCATGGGCCACAGATGGCGGAATTGACGTTCCTGTATATGCTGAATTTTGTGCGGCAGGCCGACCATATCAGAGCTGACCAGCAGGCCCATATCTGGGACCGCCGTCACCAGACACTGCTCTGGAGCAAGACCATCGTCATTGCCGGCGTCGGTGCGATCAGTGAAGAATTGGCGCTGCGCTGCAAAGCCTTTGGCATGCAGACAATCGGTGTCAGCGATTCTCGCACAAGCGCTCCGGGCTTCGACAAGATCATGCCGCGCGCCAACCTGCTGGATGCCGCAGGCATGGCCGATGTTCTCGTGGCGCTTGTGCCGCTGGCAGACGAAACCCGGCACATGTTCAATGCGGACGTTTTTGCCGCCATGAAGCCCTCGGCGCTCTTTGTGAATGTTGCCCGCGGGCCGGTCGTCGATGAGCCAGCACTGGTTGAAGCGCTGCGGAGCGGCCAGATTGCCGGCGCCGGGCTTGATGTTTTCGAAACGGAGCCGCTCCCTGCGACCAGTCCCCTCTGGGATCTGCCCAATGTGATGCTGACGCCACGCATTGGCGGCATGAGCGATGTCTACGATGTCCAGATCCATCCGCTCGTCACATATAACCTGCGCTGCTTCATCGAAGGACGGATGGAAGACATGAAGAACATCGTGCGCTAGCCGTCAGAAGCCCGCACTCACAAAACAGAGTTGGCTTCTCGGGACCAAGTCCACTCAATGCCAAGTTCGCTTAATGCCAAGTTCAGTCAGGGCCAAGTCCACAACAACAGCTTTGCGAGTCCTTCGGGCGCCCCCAGAGTCGAGACGATCCATCCTGAATCAATGCTCAGGAATAGGGCCCCGATGAGCGAAATAGCCGTGGCGAGATACATGCGCTTGCTGAATATCTCGTGCTCGCGGTTCAGCAGCCAGCCGAACATGACCCGCATGATGATCGACAGGCGCTGGATGGGAGCAACGACAGACACGGGCGCGATGGCCAACGCCATGAACCGCAGCATATGCGCCATGCCGACAGAGAAGCCGGCCCAGGTGAACCATTTTGCAGCCTCAGCGGAGACAGAAAGCGAATGCCGCAAAGCGCCGGGCCAAAACAGGATCAAAGCGGTTACCAGAGTTGCAGCGGTATAGGCGATCACGCCGCCTGCCTGGCTCGCACCCAGGGAGCGGCCCTCGACAGCCAGACGCACCAGCACAGGACTGACGCCATAAAAGAACACTGACAGGATACCGTAAAAGTAACCCTCAGCATAAACAGGCTGAAATCCTCCGCCACCTGCCTTTGCTGCGATCGCTTTCTTGCTGCCCACGGCGATCAATGCGGGCCCGATCATCACCAGCGCAATACCGATAAGCTTGAGAACGCTCAGCCGCTCACCGAGAAAAACGACGGCCAGACCAAGCGCAAGCAGCATGTTAGTTTCCTGCAGCGGTCCGACAAGGTTGGAGCCGATGGCCTTCACTGCCCGATAATTGCAATAACGCCCGGCGACGAAATGCACGATGCCGGCTGCCGACAGGTAAAGCATCGACTTGCCCGAAAAATTGAAAACTTCTCCAGCGGCCCCACCAATCCAGGCGGCAAGCCAGAACATGGGAATGCCCATGGGCATGGATATAACAAGCGCCTGAAGCACCGAGCCGGAAAGCACCCCCCTTCGGGCCGTCGTGTTGTTCAGGGCAAAAGTTGCAGCCGAGGCCAGTGAGAGGAGCGCGCCCAGCATGGATTATCGCCCATCCCGGGTCATCTCGATGTCAGTTACAAAATCCGTCAAAAGCTTGCCCCATATCGTGTGCCCATCGACCCGAAGAGAATGAACAAGCTTTGCCGCCTTTGCCAGCGCCAATCCTGCAGAAGCCTCAAATATACATAAATTCAGGGCAGCCTACATCTACGCATCAGCACAAATTACAGATCTGGCGGCTTGCGATGATGCGTGGCCTGTTCATAGGCATAGGCAATTTCGAGAAGCTTTGCGTCGCTCCACGGCCTGCCCACGATTTGCAGGCCCGACGGCAGATTTTCATAGGTATAACCCATTGGCACAACAGCGGCCGGCCAATGCAAACCCGAAGCTATCCAAGTCGTCACGCCAGTCGGTGTCGTATCGCGATCACCATTCAGCTTGGGTGGATGGCTTGCGACGGGCATGACGAGATAATCGACGCCAGCGGCCGCCATGGCCGCATCATAGGCGATGCGCATCTCAACTTCGCCAGCTTCCAGTTGCGCGGCATAGGGATCATTTTCCGGCGCTGGCGAGGCGGCGGATAATTTGAGACCTACTTCATGCAGCGGATGAAATTTTCCGCTGGCGATGACTGTATCCAGAGTCTTTGGAAATTGCGGCCCGGTCTTGGCCAGATAAGTTTCTATGGCGAGGCGCACTTCGCTCTGAGGATGCGGCCGCGACGGAAAGCCAGCAAATTCGCTGAACTCGAAGGGATCGAGAATCTCGGCTCCAATTTTTCTCAGCACCGCAATCGCATTTTCCATGAGCGCCAGGACTTGCGGATCACCGGCTTGCGGCATAAACGCCTGACGCAATACGCCAATGCGTTTGCCCCGCGCGCCATCAAGCGTCAATCCGTCGGTAAACGAAGCGGGAATGTGACCTTTGGCGCCAATGGTCGCAGCATCCAGTGGATCAACACCTGCTATGACATCGAGCGTCATGGCGAGATCGCGGATGTTGCGCGCCATCGGGCCCGCTGTATCGCGCGCATCGTAAAGCCCGATCATGCCGGCGCGTGACACCAGCGCCCAGCTAGGCCGCAATCCCGCCAGCGCATTGTTGGAGGAAGGATTGCGAATAGAACCCCAGGTGTCAGAACCAAGCCCGATCACGCCGAAGCTGGCTGCAAGTCCCGCCCCTGTTCCTCCCGACGATCCGCCGGTGGCATGCGCTGTGTTGTAAGGATTTCGTGCAAAGCCCGGCAGAACCGAATTGATGTTGTCGAGCCCGCCCCGCGCCCATTCGGACATGGTCGTCTTTGCCAGAATGATCGCGCCGGCCGCACGCAACTTTGCCACCGCGGTCGAATCCTCTGGCGCAATCCAGCCCAGCAAAGCTGCGGACCCGCCAGTCGTCTGCATGCCCGCCACGTCGTAATTGTCCTTCACGAGCGCTGGAATGCCGTGCAGGGGGCCAGTAAGCTTACCTGTTTCAGCGAAGGCCCTGTCGAGTGCGTCGGCGTCTGTCAGCGCCTCCTGGTTGATTGCTATGATGGACCAAAGCGCGGGACCGCGGCGGTCGTATTTCTCGATCCGCTGCAGATGCGCCTCTACAATGGCTAGCGCTGTGGTTTGCCCCTGCAGGATCAAGCGATGAAGATCATCAATCGTGGCTTCGAGGATGGCGGTGTTTTCCTGTTGCATGGGTTTGCCTTTCGAAGCGTTGACCGCCGGGCGTTTAATGCGTGTCAAATATATCCTGATAACGCGCCACGGCCTTCATTGTCGCCTCCATTTCACTCATGGTCGGGTTTACAGGATCGGCCGCTGTCGGCAGCGCACCGAATTTCATCAGGCAAGCGAACAGTAGCAAGCGCGCTTTGGTCGACGTAAGATTGGAACCGGCGATTAGGAAAGGATGCGGATCGGCAAAGCCCGTTGCGCCGCCACGCCCGACCCGCACCGCGGGTAATCCCGAGAAGACAGCTTCCAGCACAAGCCGCTGACGCGCGCGCGATGTCATGTTGCCATAGGGAACGGTGCCTTCCACGACGAGACCGGTGAGTAACCCAAGCGACAGCTTGTGTTCCACAAGTGCTTTCAGATCAGCTTCACCATCGGTTCCTGATTCCCAGTCGAGTTCGCAATACCCGCCGTCCTTCACAATCGATACGGAGGGAATCGCGCTTTCCAGAATATTGCCGGACGCGTCCTTGATCGCCACTGTAAAACGCTCGATGCCACTGGCTGTCTTGCGCACTGCCTCCACACTCGCGGGCAAGACAGTCGTGCGCACTTCTGAAAGATAGGTGTGCTTGTAGGCTGGCAGAAACATGATGGATATGTTGCCAAGATGACTGATCTGGCCCACGATGCCGCCGTGCCCCCCGAGCGGCGCATAAGCGCCGGGCCGCGCGTCGCCTTTGGCGACTTCGCGTGCAGAAAAGAACTGCTGCTCCTGCACAAGAATGACACCAAGCCTGTTCGCGCCTTCGGTATTCGCCCATTTGTCGGCACTGATATAGCGCACCGAATCGTAGATGTTATGCGGACCATCCGCGCTGATCTGTCCTTGCGGGCGTTGCGCGCAATCGCGGTAGGGACGGTCATTGCTGACCGCCCCCCGCACAGAACCGTACGGGCCGATTTCCGGCATACGGCTCCCACCTTGAGTGTCTGACGCGGAATCGTTGTTCCGGCCATGGGTGCAGGACACGGGCCTTTGGCAGGTAGCGGG
>CAMDKB010000343.1 GCA_945901195.1 Rhizobium sp. Q54 | reverse complement strand
AGTGAATCACAGCTAGTTAAATTCGCGAAGAGTTTTTAGAAGTGCCCTAAATACATTCAAGCTTACTGTTTACAAGCACAGCAGTAGGCGCATAATTCTCCAGCACGAGATGCTGACACAATTCTGCAAGGGCCGCATGACGTGAAGAGGTGGAAGCAGCGCCAGGCCGCACCGGGACACGCAGGCCCGGTCTGTTGCCGGCTGACAGATCAAATTCAGCGAGTCTGCGCCCGCCGATATGCTGATACAAATGTTCGTTTTTGGAAATGATTTTGAAGCGCCCTTCAATGTTGCCTGCAGTTTCAGCGCTGCCTAGCACAAGTATGGCGCCTTCACGCAAAGCAAAGTGAAACTGCGAGATCATTTTCTGCTGTGCTTCGGGCTGCAGATAGATAAGCAGATTGCGGCACAAGATCATGTCAAGGCGCGAAAACGGCGGATCAGAAAGTATATCATGGATTGTGAAGACCACACTGTCCCGCAAATCTGCGGAGACTTTGAAACCTTTTTCCGTCTCAGTGAAAAAGCGCGCCAGACGCGCCTGTGACACATGGCTCCTGATGTTATCGGGATAATGTCCCTCGCGAGCGGCAGCTATTGCATCTGGATCAACATCCGATGCGAATATCTGCAATTTTATGTTACGCCCGGATGTTGCAATAGCCTCAAAAAATAATATGGCTATGGAATAGGCTTCTTCACCCGTGCTGCAACCGGCGCTCCAGATGCGAAGCGGCTGGTCAGACGTATGAGACAGGATCATGCCCGGGATGATTTTTCCACACAGCATCTCAAATACGCTTGGATCCCGAAAGAAGCCTGTTACATTAATAAGCAGGTCTGTTGCCAGAGTTGTTAGCTCGGCTTTGTTATTTTGCAGGATGTCCAGGTAGCGCTTTGTGTTATGGGTAGGAATTGAGGACATGGCCATCCGCCGCTCGATACGGCGCTGCAGCGTCCCGGGCTTGTACAGGATGAAATCATGGTTTGTTTTGGTCCGCAAAAGCAGAATAACTTGCTGCAACCACTCCCCGGCGCCCGCAGGCAAAACATTTGTTATAGTGGCGCGCGGTATAGCCTTTCGCTGCGCATACTCCACAAGTGCATTTGGGATTTTGCCGGGTCGAAGTACGAGGTCCACTAAACCAGTCGCGATGGCGCTGCGCGGCATACCGTCAAAGGCTGCCTCTTCGGGATCCTGCGCGATAGCAAACCCACCTCTTTCCTTGATGGATTTCAAACCCAGACTGCCATCTGCGCCAGTGCCTGAAAGGATAACGCAGATGGCGCGCGGACCAAGCTCGCGCGCCATTGAATGCAACAGAAAATCAAACGGCAATCGCGCACCGTGCCGCTCTTCCGGTTCGGACAGATGCAACGCCCCATTGGCAACTGACAGATATACGGCTGGCGGAATTACATATAGATGGTCAGATTGAATGACCATACCGTCCGCAGCCTCACAGACTGTCACTGGCGTGCGCCTGCCCAGCAAATCAACCATCATGCTCGCATGAGCCGGATCGAGATGCTGGATCAGAATGAACGCCATGCCAACCTGTGCTGGCAGCGCCTCTACAAGCTTGCTGCAGGCTTCAAGGCCACCCGCAGATGCACCTATGCCTACGACAGGAAATAGATTGACATCCATGTCGTCTGCGCCGGCGTTGCCAGCAATCGCCGCAACTCTCGTGACTTTAAGCGGTGAACCCCTCGACATATCAAATGTTCTCGGATGGCCGCTTCCGTATGGTAGCGCTTGCATACCGTAGCATGGTTTCAGGGCAGATACCTGTTACAGATCAAAATGCCCTCCAGGCGCGGGTGCCTGGAGGGCTCTCTGCGAGCCAGTGTGGGGGAACAACGGCTCGTCTGGAGTCAGGAATTGGTCAAATGCCGTTCAAATCCGGCATTTTAATAACCGCATGGCGTTGTGTGACTGTCCCGGGCATTTCAACTGTCAGCCTCACCGCATCCAATTCATCATAACGCGGCCTCACGTTACCAAGCTTCACTGCAAAGAGAGCTGTTAACGCAAACGCAATCATAACCGTAACGGCAAGTCTGAATTGCTTGCGTGCAGCTTCAGGCGAGATGGCTTGCACAAAACCACTGCCTTCCGATGATTTGACACGTTTTCTCATGGCCATAATCGATCTTCAAAGAGTGAAGCCCAACTCGATGTCTGTTCAAATTCAAGCTTTCGTAAGCTGCTCTTCTCCGAAGTCATAGTTGGCAAGCAGATGGAGAAAATTGCTGACGTAGTCAGCACGGCGATTGCGAAAATCGAGATAGTAGCTGTGCTCCCACACATCCAGACCCAGTATCGCCGTGCCTTCGCCTGTGGCCAGCGGATTTGAGCCGTTCGCTGTCGCCGTGACCGCAAGTTTGCCATTGCCGCTCAGCACAAGCCACGCCCAGCTCGAACCAAATTGCCCGAGAGCGGCAGCTTTGAAGGACTCCTTGGACGCCGCCACACTGTCAAAATCCGCTATGATCTTCTTTTCCAGAACGCCCGGAATCTTGCCGCTTCGAGGAGAGAGCGCCTGCCAGAACAAGGTGTGATTCCAGTGCTGCCCTGCATTGTTCAAGACAGACTTCATCCCGTCATCGCTAGCGGAAATTTTGGTGATATCGGACAGTGTCTTGCCTTTTAACGCATCATTCTTGGTAACAAGCCGTTTAAAACCGTGATATAGGCTTGGTGACGCAGGCCATGATGCAGTTCAAGCGTTTCAAGACACATGCCTTGATTGACCAGTGCGTCATGAGTGAAGGGCAAGGGAGGCAATGTGAATGTCATGGCAGGATCACTCTTGTTAGATCTCACAGGATTGTTCATAATTGGCCGCCCCCATTGATCCGGAAAACAGCAATAATCGCCTGTGACGCGCCGGGCTAGAGCCGGAATCTACTCAGTTCGCCCTGATCCTTAAGACTCCGGAAATGCTTATAGCGTTGTCCAATTTTAACAGGACCATGGTCTGGAATGAAAATGCACTGGGATGAATTCTGGGCCTAGCGAAGCTCTTGCCCACTATACAAACTGTAGCTCTGTCTGAACGGCATGTACCTGTGAAAACTTGAATCACATCCATTTCGTTGGTTCGGGCCGTTTTAAATTGGAGACAGAACAAAGCTAACTCTGGTGCATCTCGACCGGGGTCTTGAGCTGAAGGCTCCGTTGATGCAGCCGTTGATCAATCTCCCGGTGCGTAATAGTCAGGATTGTACAATCAGGGCGAGCCGTCTCAATGTAAGACAGGAGTGTCTGCTCATCGGTTGTTTCCATGGCGGCAGTAGCGTTCTCCATAAATATCCAACAAGGATGCCGCAAGAGCGCACGAATTACGGCCAGTGCCTGTTGTTCTGCCAATGGAATTTCCTGTTCCCAATCTGCTTCGTCGTCGAGGCGAGGCAATAAATGCGCGAGGCCAACAGCGTTCACTGCCGCCGCGATGACGCCGTCATCTGGTAAGCGGGCTTGCGAAGGATAGAGCAACGCAGCGCGAAGCCTGCCTTTTGGAAAATAGGGACGTTCCGGCAAAAACAGCACTCCTGAATCATCCGGTAGTTCGACGATCCCTTTGCCCCATGGCCATAATCCGCCAACGATACGAAACAGCGCCAATGCAGCTTGCGGGCTGGCTTCAATAAGGACCCGCTCGCCGGGCATAATTTCACCGTTGAGATCTGCAAACACGATTTCGCCGCTGGGTGAAACTGCCGTTACGCCCCGAAACACGAGTTTCGGTCCGGGGGTCTTATAGACTTTTATCCCGTCCGGACAGTTGTCTGGCGCCGGGTGGGTCGCTTCAATCGCTTCGTGCAGACGCAAGACACGTTCAACCGACGCCTCCCATTCAGCAATTCTTGGGTAATTATCCAGCAGCCATGACAGAGTTGATGTGACCTGCCCAAATACCATGGCCGTCTGCACCAGTACCCCCAAAGTGATGTCGCCCGCGAAGTAACGTGGCGCGAGAATGACCAGGGGCACACCCGTCGCAAGCCAGCTATAGCCAGATGAGAACAATGTCAAACGTGTGTAAGCGATGCTTTGTGCGTGCCAAGCGTTTCTTATTATTTTGAACAGGTGTGAGAGGTGATCGCGCTCGTCGCGTTCGCCATGCGCCAGCGCGATCGATTGCGCGTGCTCGCGGACAGACAGCAGGGCGAAACGATATTTGGCTTCCGCGCTTTGCCGTTGATCGGTCGCGACAACCAGACGGCGGCCGATGACGATTGTGGTGAATGCCCCCAAGCCCGCGAACGCAAACGCGAGCCATACCATGTAGCCATATATCGTGACGTTCATTGATCCAAGATGCAGTATCAGCGATCCTGACAACGCCCACAGCAAGCCAACAAAGCTGATCAGCAGAAATATTGCATACAGCCCGGATGCGAAAAGTTCAATTGCGGTCTCCGTCACCAGACGGACATCCTCCGCAATCCTACCGTCCTCATTTTCATGATCACCGCCAATCTCCTGAAGACGGTAATGCCTGCCATCGCGCATCCATTCACCAACGAGCCTTTTGGTCAGCCACGTGCGCCACGCAATTTGAAGACCGCGTTTGGCTGTAATCAACGTGGCGGCAGCGCCCATGCTCATAAGGAGAATTGTGCCGTATACATATACTTGCGCAAAGAGTTGATCCATCGACTTGCGTTCGATGGCGTTATAGAAATCCGCATTCCATATGCTATACCACACCATAAGTAGAACCTGGGACACAATCATTAGGAAAACCAGCGCCGTCAATAGCCAGATGGATATCGCTTTAGATGATTTCCAGAACGGGAGGGCAAGCTGCGCAAGTTGCAGCAGCGTGCTTCCGGTATTTCGTGTCGGACGCCACTGATGCCTTATTTCTGCGGCGCGCCTCACGCGCTCGTCTAGCTGTGTTTGCGGCTCCATATCTGTGCCATCCCGGATGATCACATAGACCCTCGTCGCTCTGCTTTTTTCATGGCAAGATCGATCCTGAGGGACATTCGAAGCGGGGTTCGGGCATGTTGATCCAACTTCACAGCCAAGCAACGACGACGCCGAAGGTGCGGGCGGCGAT
>CAMDKB010000342.1 GCA_945901195.1 Rhizobium sp. Q54 | reverse complement strand
GACTATCCGCAATATCTACGTTACATCGGGTTTTACGACGAACCAAACGACAAGCGCCTCGGCTTCTTCACCAACAATTTCGAACTTCCAGCCTTGACCATCGCGCAGCTTTACAAATGCCGTTGGCAAGTCGAGCTGTTCTTCAAATGAATCAAGCAGCATCTGCGCATCAAAGCATTTTTTGGCGTCAACGAGAACGCTGTTAAAACCCAAATCTGGATCGCCATCAGCTTTTATGCTCGTCGCCATCGTCAAAAAACGGCTTGACGTCGAGGCGCCGCTCTACACAATTTTACAGAGTTTGAGCCTGATGCTTTTCGAGAAACCCCCGCTGAATCAGCTACTAAATGACAGGTCTCTACAAAAACTGAACAGCGAAACTTCTAACCAACTAAATTTGTTCGATTAATTGCCGGACAGCAGTGACGCATTTTATGTTTTATGTCTGCAAACGCAGATGCATTTGAGCAATCGAGCATTGTTTTGCTAAAAGCAATCTTCAGTGAGACCTGATCTATTTCAACGAACAACAAAGCGGGGTTAGTAGCCCGCTATGGCCAAGGTGGTATGTTTTCCTTCAGCAACACCGGATGCGGCGTCCGTAATGATCTACACGAAGGCGGTACGTTCATTAAGGTGACAGTCTCAACAATCCACCAAAAGCAAATGCTCGAGCCACCACAGAAATAGGCGGATGCCTTGGGGGTGATAAATAAGCAGCCAACTTGCGAGAATGGGACTTGCGATAGGTGTTTGTATTCAGTGTTAGCATCCATGCGGATGCGGCAATTATACTCTTTTACTTTTGGAAAAAGGGTATAAATTATCAGATTTTTCGAGGTTACGTTTGAACAAGCGTCTGGTGCTGTCCGGTCGAATTTGAAACTCTAGGACAAGTCCTGTGGAGGGGGATCACTGACGGCGATTGCATGTTGCAACCGTCAAATTCAAATCAAGAGGGAACGCCATGAACGATCATAATCGATTCAACCTGCTTGGTCTCACTTTTCTAGGGCTTGCTATTCTGTCCTCTCCCGGGGCAGCGCAGTCAAATTCACAACCGTACCTAGCAGTCATGTGCGCCAAACTGGATCTGGCAGTGCAGGGTTCACTTGATGACAATCCTGTAGCAGAACATCTGCCATCCAACGTTCGCGCAATGGCGGCAAGGTATCAGATGGCAGCGCGGCGTGAGTGCGCCAGCGGCCAGGCGGGCAGGGCGTTCGAACGATATGAAACAGCGCTCGCATTGCTTGGCCAACCCTGGGTAATGAGAAACATAATCCTGACCTCGCAACGTTGAAGCTGGAAGCCTCATCCAGCCGATAGCTGAAAGCAGCCCTATCGGCATTCGGTTACGCACACCGCTTTGTCACCGCCACGCCCCCACCTTCTGCAGCACCTCCCTTGCGGGGCGCGTCCGTTTCAGTCAGATTTGCTTCTGCAGCGGCCATGGAGCCGTGCGGGAGGAATGATGGCGGGTGCACTGGAAGGAATTCGCATAGTCGAATTCGCCAATTATGTTTCCGGTCCCTATGCGGGCATGCTTCTGGGCGATCTGGGCGCGGAGATCGTCAAGGTCGAGGAGCCCGGTGTGGGTGATCCCTTTCGCGGCTGGGGCCGTGTCGAATATTCTCCCACATTCGGCTCGGTGAACCGCAACAAGAAAAGCGTTACGCTCGATTTGAAGAGCGAGTCGGGGAAGGCGGATGCGCGGGCGCTGGTGGCAAGCGCTGATGCAGTCATCGAGAACTTCCGCCCCGGCACAATGGAACGTCTGGGCCTTGGCTACGACAGCTTTTCGGCAGCCAATCCCGGCCTGATATGGTGTTCCATCACGGGCTATGGCAGCGACGGGCCTTATGCCCAACGTCCGGGCTATGACACCGTCGGTCAATCGACGAGCGGCCTGCTGAGTCTGCTGACCGATATTTCCGAGCCCAAGCCGATGGGGATATCGCTCTCCGATCATCTGGCGGGCATCACCGCATCGAATGGCCTGCTGGCGGCGCTGGTCGCGCGGGGACGGACGGGCCGCGGGCAAAAGGTCGAAACATCTCTTCTGGAATCGACGTTGTCGTTTTGCGGTGAGAACGCTGCCGGTTATTTCGAGACCGGCAAGACGCCCGGCCGCGCCACCCGCACGCATCAGGCGCAGGTTTATGCGTTTACTGCGGGCGATGGCAAAGCCTTCGTCATTCACCTGTCGTCACCCGCAAAATTCTGGGAGGCGCTGGCGCGTGTTGCAGGCAGGCCTGAGTGGCTGGAGGATGAGCGCTTCAAAAGCGCGGCCCTGCGCGGCAAGCATTACGACACGCTCAACGCAGGTCTGGCTGAAATTTTCGCCCGCGATACCCGTGACGCCTGGCTGGCAAAACTGCAGGCGGCAGATGTTCCTGCAGCGCCACTCTACACGTTCGACGATGTCTTCGCGGATCCGCAGGTGCAGCATCTTCAGATGCGTGTTGATGTGGCTCACCCCAAACTGGGTTCGGTTGGCCTTGTCAGAAATGGCCTTCGCCTGTCTGATACGCCCGCCGAAGTGCGCTGCTGTTCGCCTGAGCTTGGCGAGCACAACGATGAGATTCTCGGAGCGCTGCGTCAGCGCGCCGCCACGCCAGGGTGAGACCGAACATGGTTAGATTTTCCTCTTTCTGCGCCGCACTTCTCATGATCCAGCCTGCTTGCGCGCAGGATGACGCGGTTGGGAAGTTCTTTGCGGGCAAGCGCATCACCCTCATCGCGGCAGCCTCGACAGGTGGCGGCTATGACCTTTATGCGCGTCTGCTCGCCACCCATATGCCCCGCTTCATACCCGGCAATCCCCCTATAACGGTGCAGAATATGCCCGGCGCCGAAGGCATCATGGCAGCAAATTATCTCTATAATGTCGCACCGAAAGACGGGACTGTGTTTGCGGGCCTGCAGCGTAACACTGGCCTCACCAGTTTCTATCAGCCCGATCATCCCGGCCCGCGTTTTGATCCACGCAAGTTCACCTGGCTCGGGTCTCCGCAACAGGAAATCGGCCTGCTGATCGTCCGCACGGCAACAGGTGTGCGCAACGTCGAGGATTTGAAGACGCACGAAATTACCGTGAGTTCTTCAACGCGCAATGCGCCAAGCTCGATCTATCCACGATTGCTGAACGCCACATATGGATCAAAGCTGCGGCCGATCGAAGGTTATGACGGCGCGCAAGGAACGCTGCTTGCAGTAGAGCGCGCCGAGACTGATTCACATGCCTCCGGTGGCTCATCCGCCTCGTTCCGCGCGCGCTACAGGCCGTGGGAAAAAGCCGGGCAGGCGAAGGTTATCCTGCAACTGGGCATGGTAAGGGATCGCGAATATCCCGATATTCCCACCGCGCTGGAAATAGTGCCGGAGGGCGAGGCGCGGCAGATGTTTGAAATCGTTTTTGCGGAACAGGTCATGGGCCGCCCATTCGTGTTGCCGCCGGGCATGCCTGCCGAGCGAGTCGACGCCATGCGCCATGCTTTCGATGAAACCATGAAGGACAAGGCGTTTCTGGAAGAAGCCGGACGTCGCGGCGCTGAAATCGATCCGGTCAGCGGCGCGCAGATCAACGCTCTCCTGGAGCGCGTGTTCGCCACGCCTCCAGCACTCGCACAGCGCATTCGCGATATCATAAAATAGCGTAACGAGGCCGAAGGATGCCTCCCGCATCACACCTTCGGCACAGGCATTTCTGCATCATAGGCCGCAGGCACCGGCACCTGATGATGCAACATGATTTCCTTGCGCTGTTTGCCTGATTCCATGATCGCCAGACAAACTTCCAGCGTCGCCATGCCCCAGCGTCCGTCGTGCCAGAGCGGCGCACCATGCACGATGGAATTGTAAAGCTCTTCCAGTTCCGCGCGTCTTTGCACCATGCCGCCTTCGCCATCTGCGACCACGCTTACATCATGCTTGCCTTCATCGTCATGCACATAGACGCCGAATTTTGATTGCCTGAGATCGGCGCGGTCGAGGCTTGCGACGGCAAAGCCCATGTCTTCCGGTGTCCAGGGTGTATTGTCGTCTTCGTAAAAATATTCCTTCTCACGCGCGCCGCCGATGCGGATTTCCTGTTTCTCGCCCGTCTCGTTACGTGTGCCCGCGCGCAGGGCCTTTCGAATATTGCCGCGCTGCTGCGCGGTATAGATATGTTTGTCATCGCCCCAGGGCACGAGTTCGGCGCCAACGAAATAGCCATAACCATTGTGTGTGATATTGGCTGGCATGCCGTTCTCAAATTCCATGAAGGCAGTGTAGTAGCCCGGTATGCTGCGCTCCTTCATCCAGTCGCCGGTCTGGGCGCGCACCGAACGTACAAGCCCGCCGCCAAGCAAGCGCACGGTGTCTACCTGATGGGGACCTTGCCGGTAGGGAATGCCACCGCCCTGATTGATGTCGAGTTCGTCGGCGGTGCGGGGCCGCAGCATCCAGTCCGAATAGGAGATGATGTTCAGCGCACGCAACTGGCCGTATGTTCCCGATTCGATGATCTTGCGCATGGCGCGGATCGGCGTGGTGAATGCGCGCGTATGTCCGGCCAGCAATTTGACACCGTGTTTTTCGGCTGCTTCCACCATCTGTGCAGCCTGAGCGAGCGAGATCGCCATCGGCTTTTCCACCACAATATGTTTGCCGTGGGTTGCAGCCAGAATCGTGTGCTCGGCATGAAAACGGTTGGGGCTGGAAATCCATACCGCCTCCACATTGGGATCGCGGCACAATTCTTCCGCAGTGAGGTAGGTTTTCGAGCCAGGAAAGCGCTCCTTGAAGCGCACCAGCGTTTCCGGCACCACGTCCGCGCCCGCGACCACATCGATATTGTCCATGGCGGCGATGGCGCGGAGGATTTCCGCGCCGCCAACACCGATCCCGATCATGCCAAGCCGCATTTTACGGCGTGAAGGTGCGCTGTCCGTCATTTGAACTCCAATTTTTTAATGTGGGACGCAGGTTCATCAGCGTCTCCTCCCGACCGCATCAGAACACGGTTTGCGATGTTTTTCCAGACCTCACTCCGCCAATCCTCAGTTCTTCTGCATTGCAAGATACCCTTGTTGGCGCTA
>CAMDKB010000341.1 GCA_945901195.1 Rhizobium sp. Q54 | reverse complement strand
CGTCATTCTTGGTATTGAAACACGCCTGCAACATGGCCTTCAACTCGTCCATCAAGCCAATGAAGGCAGGATCGAGATGACCGATGGTCGACTGCGCCATGGCTTTGAGAACTTCGGGAGCCACCGGCGATGGGCCAGGGCCCAAGAGCAAGCGTTCCGGCGGCAGGAAAGGGTCGGTGAATTTGCGATTCATCTGTGTTCTCTCGACTTCGAGGGGGTTGTTTCAATGAAAATGACATTGAGTGCCACATTGCCTACGGTCAAGACTCCAAAGCCGTTGCAAGAGGCAGCATGATTAAAAATTTCGCGCTGCTCCCTCCATCCCCAATTCAGCATTTCCTCAAGTAATAAAATTATTCAATAAACACAATGGTAATAGGCCAGAATGACAACCCGCATCCAAATCCATACCAAGGAGTCGGAAGCCCTCCCTCCCGTCCCACTCGAAGCGTGGCAGCGTCCCACTTTCCCATGACGCTGTGTAGCAAGAGGCCAGTTGCAACCTAAGCCGCAGCGAACCTGCCGATATGATAGTCGATATCCCCGAACATTTTTTCGGTCGACGTCAGCCTGCGCAGATAATGGCCTGCCACATATTCTATCGTCATGCCTATGCCGCCGTGCAATTGAATGGCGCCGCGCCCGACAATCTGCCCGGAATTGGATATCTGAACTTTGGCAGCCGAAATAAACCGGCCACGAACAGCCGCTTCCTTTTCTGTCGCATATTCCACCGCCAGATAGGCCATGGATCGCGCTTGCTCCTCAGCCATTGCCATATCGGCCATGCGATGCTGCAGCACCTGGAATTTTCCGATAGTGCGGCCAAATTGCGTACGGGTTTTCAGATATTCAAGCGTGATCGCATTCATCGCCGCCATTGCGCCGATGCCATCGCAACACAACGCAGCCGCGCCGCGATCATAGGCGGCCTCGATCAAAGGCAGTGCACCATTAAGCGGCCCCAGCAGGGCGCTTGCGGGCACACGGACGTTCTCGAAAGAGATTTCCGCAGCGCCCCGGTCATCCATATTGCGATAGGGACGCAAGTGAATGCCCGCAGCTTTTGGATCCACCATAAACAGCGATATGCCATTCCTGTCGCTTGTTCCGCCATCGGTGCGCGCAGAAACGATCAGCGTGTCAGCACCGTCTCCGCCCAGCACGACGGCTTTGGCGCCATCCAGGACGAAGTCTCCTCCATCCCGGCGCGCGCGCGTCTCGACATGCTCCAGCACATACCGCGCCTTGGCTTCGCCATGGGCAAGGGCGAGTTTCAGTTTGCCTTCGGCAATACGGCTCAAAATATCCTTGCGACGCTCGCCGGTAGCTGCCGCGCCGACAAGTCCTGCGCCAATGACCACGGTCGACAGATATGGCTCGACCACAAGGCCGCGCCCAAACGCTTCCAGTACGATGGCAAGATCGGCGAAGCTACCGCCGATGCCGCCGCAATCTTCATCAATCTCGACACCGAGCAAACCCAATTCGGCAAACTCGTTCCACAAGGCCTGCGAATAGCTGCTCTCGCCCGCGACGATTTTCTTGCGCTCTTCAAATGTGTAGCGCTCCCGGACCAGCCGGTTGGCTGTATCTTGAAGCAGTATCTGAGTTTCAGTGAGTTTGAAGTCCATAATTGATCAGAGCCCCAATGTCTTGGAAACGATATTGCGCTGGATTTCATTCGAACCGCCGTAAATCGTCACGACGCGTGTCATGAGATAATTTGGCCCGAGGGACGCAGCTTCATCAAAGCCAATGGGCTCGTTGCCATTTTCAAGTCCGCGTTCCGGGTCGAACGGCAGACCGTAAGGACCGGCCGCGTCCATGAAAAGTTCTGTCAGCCGCTGCTGCAATTCCGAACCCTTCACTTTCAACAGATTGGCTTCTACCCCCGGCGAGCCGCCCTTGGCGATCGCCCGCATCGCCGTAATTTCAAGCGCCATAAGTTCAATTTCAACAGCCGCAACGCGATCGCGGAACGGCGCATGATTCATGAGCGGGAGGCCATTGGTGCTTTGCTCGGAAGCCAGCGCTTTCAACCGCCCCAGTTCACGTTTCGATTGGCCGATACGCGCAATTGATGTGCGCTCGTGGCCCAGCAAAAGCTTTGCGTAGGTCCAGCCCTTGTTGACTTCGCCAATCATCGCAGTTTTAGGCACGCGCACATTGTCGAAGAAAGTCTCGTTGGTGTGATGCTCGCCATCCATTGTGACAATCGGGCGCACGGTCACGCCGGGCGTAGACATGGGAAACACCAGCATGCTGATGCCTTCCTGCAGTTTCGCGTCCGGATCGGTGCGCACCAACATGAAGATATAATTGGCGTTGTGTGCGCCACTGGTCCACATCTTCTGGCCGTTGATCACCCATTCATCGCCTTCGAGCACCGCACGTGTGCGCAACGAAGCCAGGTCAGATCCTGAGCCCGGCTCGGAAAATCCCTGACAGAACCAATAGTCCAGTGTCCGGATTTTTGGCAGGAAATGCGCCTTCTGTTCCGGCGAGCCCACGGCGAACAGCACCGGTGCAAACATGACTTCGCCAAAGGGCACAACCGTCGGCGCGCCTTCTTCATTGGTCACATTGTCAAAAATCATGCGCTCAAGCGCATCAAAGCCCGGCCCGCCATGTTCCTTCGGCCAGCCTGGACAGGCCCAGCCGCGGGAGCAAAGTTTGCTTTGCCAGAGCTTGACTTCTTCGACCGACACTTTTTGCCGCCGTTGCACCTTGTCACGAATTTCCGGCGGCAATTCCTTGCGCACAAAAGCGCGCACTTCATCGGCAAAACGCGCGACGCGTTCGGGATATCTGAGGTCCATGGATCGTTTCCCTTGTCGTTTATAATTCAGCGTAGCAAGCAATCGGTGAGGTGTCATCCCGTCTTGGGGCACCTACCTTGCGGGCCACGCGCCTATCCCAGCCGCACCAGCTGTTTGCCAAAATTACCGCCCTTGAGCATGGCGAAAAACGCCGCAGGCGCCGCTTCAATGCCTTCGGCAACGCTCGTTCGCCACTTGATCCGTCCGGCAAGAATGTGTTCGCTCAATTCGGATATCGCCTGTGGCCAGAGGGGCATGTGATCGGATACGATAAACCCCTCGATCCGGCACCGTGCATTGAGCACCATGCGCATATCTTCGAGGGCCGTGGGCGTGCCGTCATAACCTGAGGCGACCAGCCCGCACAGTGCAATGCGTGAAAACGGATTGATCCGCCGCATCGCCAGCCGGAAGGGGTCACCCCCCACGTTTTCAAAAAGTCCATCAACGCCATCGGGAACTGCGGCATTAAAACGCGCTTCAAAATCCGCAGCACGATGATCGACGCAGACATCGAGCCCCATTTCCTGTTCCGCGAACCGGCATTTGTCGGAACCACCAGCAATGCCGACAACGCGCGCACCCGCCAGTTTGGCGAGTTGGCCCACCACCGTGCCGACAGCGCCCGTCGCAGCAGACACGACGAATGTTTCGCCCGGCTTCGGCCCGATAATCTTGTTGGTCCCATACCAGGCGGTAATGCCGGGCATCCCCGCAGGCCCCAGATAGGCTTCGATTGGCAGCCTTCCGGCCGGAAGTTTGCGCAAATCACGTCCATCGCTCAGCGCAAATTGCTGCCAACCACCGCTGCCGAGCACCTTGTCGCCGGCCTTGAAGCGCTCGTTGCGTGAAGCAATCACCTCGCCAACCGCACCTCCGCCCATGATCTCACCGAGCTTCTGTGGCTGCGCGTAACTCTTGCCATCATTCATGCGTCCACGCATGTAGGGATCCAGCGACATGAAAATCTGGCGCACAAGCACCTGGCCGTCGGCAGGGTCAGCAACAGACCGTTCGATCATCTCGAAATTATGCACACCTGCCGGCGTTTCGCGCGTGGGGCGAGATTTCAAAACAAATCCCAAGTTTCTCATATTCCCTGCCATCGCGGTCTCCCTCCGGGCCGCGAACAGTGTTTACGGCCTCAGATAGGCGTAACCCTGAGCCTGCAAATCCGCAAGCCTGACAACACCACCCTCATTCGCGACGGTAAAGCCCGGCAGGAGATCAGCCAGATCCAGTTGCATTCCATGCATCGTGTTGCCACACACGTCGAACTTCACCCCACCCTTTGAAAATGTCGCCATCCTCTGGGAGACATTTGGTTCGGCGGAGGCCTTTTTGAATGCACGCAGGGCTGGCCCATGCACCACCAGCACAATCTCGATTTTGCCTGGCCCACCTGTGCCTTCGATATGATTCTTGATATTGCCGAGCACAAAATTCACCTTGTCGACATCGCTGAGGTGATAGGCAACCCTCATCGCGCGCGCGGCGGGTTTGTCCTGCGCCTGTGCCGGGCTTCGCCCCAATGTAAAAGCTGCGCCGGCCCCGGCAAGAATGGCCTTGAAGATGCTGCGTCTGTCCATCACGTTCTCCTGCGCAGAACCACGGGAAGGCATTTTATTTTCGCCCGAAACTCTCTTCGCGCTCTTCATCGCTGTAGGTCAACGGTTTGCAATCATCGAGTTTGACAGCTTGCAAGATGAAGGTGCGGTCGTCTACCCCACTTTCAATATCTCTCGAATGTGCACCACCATCCTTGCCGCCATAGTTCATCCGAATTTTCTCCAGCCCGACCTGGATCGTATTTGGCTTTAGCCCCGGCGCAACAGAAATACCGCCACCCTCACAATCGACGCCGCAATCTATAGCCAACCTGCCCGTTGCCTGTGCATCGCCGGATTCCGGCGTCGCCTGTCCGCAATCTCCGCCTGTGCGAAAAATATCGCCCTCCCGCGCAAATTCACACCAAAGCGAAACCTCCAGGCGGTTGCAAATTCTTCGCCCCTTTCAACTTCGCGCCGAAACAGCTCGAGAACCTTGCGCACTTTTTGGCTGGGATGAGCTGTCAGATGGACCGCAGTATAAATCCGCGCATAATAGACTCTGCCGCTTGAGAAGGCTTCGGGCGTGGCGAGAATTTGCCTGGCAAATACCTTGTTGTTCTCTGGACGAGAACTACTATCCGCAAACGCAGGCATCGCAGATAGACCTGTCTGGCACATGCCCGCCGCAATCAGAAGTCGCAGACTAGGAAATTTCATCACAACGCCAGCTTTTC
>CAMDKB010000340.1 GCA_945901195.1 Rhizobium sp. Q54 | reverse complement strand
TGTCGAACCGCGTCTTCAAATCCTACGACGACATCCTCGACCATTGCTGCGACGCTTGGAACAAACTCGTCGAGCAGCCATGGCGTATCATGTCCATCGGCTTGCGAGATTGGGCCCACCAATGCTGATCAGCGGGAACTGGTATAAGTTAGCAAAGCGGAATTCAACTTGAGCACGCTGGAACTCGGCTCCCGAGGTCACTTGAGAAAATCAGCCGGTCGGCTGTTTATCAAGTTCCTTGCCTATCTCATTCCTTTATTCCTGCTGCTCAGCGCAGTGGGCCTGGCAGGTCTGACCCGAAACCAGTACAAGAGCAATCTTGATGACCTTACTGCCCGGGTTGGGAATCATGCAGCGCGGATAGCCTCTGCCCTGGGCCGTTACGAACCGGAAGCACTTGGTACTTTTGGCGAAGATCTGACGGGAAGCCTTCTCGCGGACGCCGCCGTAAGTTGTGCAGAAGTCCGGTTTGGCAATGCAACGGCGCGCATCCGTGCGCCGCGTATGATCGGCTGCCTGAATGCTGAAGCCGCCCAGCAACTCGATCTGCCTTTTGGTAATTCTGGCGGCGTTCTGACCGTTCGCTTTTCGACTAATGAGCTTGAAACCGCTGCCCGCCGTAGTGTGCTATTCGCAACCTTGGCTATGCTTATTGGCCTTCTCGCTGCCATCGTGGCCGGAGCATTTGGCTTCCGTCAGGTTATCGGCGTGCCGCTTTCGCGGCTTCGCAAGGCAATCGCTGAAAACGCCAAGACCGGCAAGGCCAGTCTGGTGGACTTTACGAGCAACGACGAGCTGGGCGATGCGATCGCGGCGTATAATGTATTGCAGTCGCGCCACGAGAAGGCGCACGAGGACTTGAAAAGCGAGTCCTCACTCAGACAAACCGAGCAACAGCGCCGCGCCAAGGCCGAAATGCTTGCCGGACGCAGCGACGAATTTCGACAGGCAATCGTCGCTATAACCAATGAATTGTCGCAACGCGCTGTCGCCATCTCCAGTGTCTCCCAAAGGCTTGAACAATCAAGCAGCGGGATGACGATTGAACTGCGCAGTGTCGAACAGGAAGGCCGAGAGAATGTGAGTTCCACGTCTTCGGTTGTGAGCGCGTCCAAGTTGCTGATGGATATGTCCGCAAAAATCGGCCAGCACGCGATCAATACAAGCATGGCGGGCGACGCCGTCCGCGATGCTCGAACAGCGGTTCAAGAGCGTGTGGAAGGGCTGGCCCAGGCCGTCGCCCAGATTTCCAATCTGACAGACCTGATCGGCCGCATCGCATCGCAAACCAATTTGCTGGCCTTGAACGCGACGATCGAAGCAGCGCGAGCCGGAGAAGCAGGCCGTGGCTTTGCTGTCGTTGCGAGCGAAGTGAAGAATCTTGCGCTTAATACAGCCAAAGCCACCGTACAGATCAGCCAGGCTGTCCAGGCAATCGATGATGGCGTCAAAGCCGCCGTTGCGGCGACCCACGGCCTCACCGAAGCTGGCGAACTCATCGAGGACGCTTCGTATAATATCGTGAGTGCATTGGATGTGCAGGAACACGAAATCCGCAATATCGACAAAGCCGCAGGTGCTTCGGCTCAATCGGCAACGGCGGTAGCTGACGGACTCAAGCAATTCCTGCTAGTAGCCGGACGCACCGAACTGGCTGCCAGCGATATGGCCGACGCCTCCGACGCCATTGAAGCAGCCAACCGGGCGCTTCGCCGGGCGATGGAAGACTTCCTGCAGGATATCGCCGCTTAAAGCTGCGGCTGAAAGCCCTTTATATCAGGCGTGCAGGATTTCCTTCGACGCGACAGTCGAATCCGCATTGAGGCGATAGACGACCGGAACCCCTGTTTCCAGCTCCATGCCGACGATTGTCTTCGGCGTCGCCCGTTCCAGCACCATCAACAGCGCACGCAACGAATTGCCGTGTGCAACGACAGCTGTTCGTTCGCCACGCAGCACGCAGGGCAGGATATCCTGGCAAAAATAGGGAAGCACGCGCGCCAGCGTATCGCGTAGACTCTCGCCACCCGGCGGCGGCGTATCGAATGAGCGTCGCCAGATCATCACCTGCTCTTCGCCCCATTTTTGGGCGGCTTCCGCTTTGTTGAGACCGGAAAGATCGCCGTAATCCCGTTCGTTCAGGCGGATATCTTTCACCACGTCGAGCTTGGTGCCCAGCTCTTCCAGCACGAGGTCGGTCGTGTCCTGTGCACGTTTGAGGTCTGACGTGAAAACGCGCTCGAAATTGATTCCCTTGGCTTTCAGACGTTGCCCGGCATGGCGCGCTTCTTTCACGCCCACTTCGGTCAGGTCAGGGTTTTTCCACCCGGTGAAAAGGTTCTTGAGATTCCATTCGCTCTGACCGTGGCGAATGAGCACGAGAACGCGGTCCATGATCGCTCCTGATGTTATGCCGCCATAGCGGCTGGATTTCAGATTTCGGAGAGCCCTAACACATCGGCCATGTTGTACTGGCCGGGCTTTTTGCCGCGTCCCCAGAGAGCAGCACGCACTGCGCCGCGCGCAAAGATGCCGCGATCCTCAGCCTTGTGGCTCAGGATAAGCCGTTCACCGGGGCCAGCAAAAATCGCATCGTGATCACCGACAACCGTACCGCCCCGCAAAGTCTGAAAGCCGATGGCGCCATGAGGCCTCGCGCCTGTATGTCCGTCGCGCGCGGACACCGAATGAGTGGCAAGATCGACCCCGCGCCCGGCAGCGGCAGCTTCACCCAGCATAAGCGCGGTGCCGGAGGGCGCATCCACTTTCATTTTGTGATGCATCTCAAGAATTTCGATGTCGTATTCCTCGCCCAGTGTCGCCGCGACCTTCTTCACCAGTCCTGCGAGCAGATTGACCCCCAGGCTCATGTTTCCAGAACGCAGGATCACCGCATGGCGCGCAGCAGCCGCGATTTTTTCAAGGTGGCCGGGCGCCAGCCCTGTCGTGCCGATCACGTGGACGATACGCGCCTGCGCAGCAATCGCTGACAATTCCACAGTGGACGCAGGGATGGTGAAATCGATGACACCGTCGGCCTTGACCAGCGCTTCCAGTGGATCAGCCGAAACGTTGACGCCGATATTGCCGATACCCGCCAACTCGCCCGCATCCTGCCCGAGAAACGGCGAGCCCGTTCGCTCGATGGCGCCAGCGACCATCGCCCCGGGTGTCGCATGGATCACCTGAACCAGCATCCGCCCCATGCGCCCGGCCGCACCGGCTACAACGAGCCGCATATCGCTCATGACAATCTCCTTCGAAGCCGAATGGGGAAGCGGAATGGAAGCTATCTCGCGCGGTCTATAGACGCGCAAACCGGTTATGCAAAGCGGTGAATAATCACCTCAGACCGGCCCTTCGACAATCACCAGATCCCCGTCGGACGCCGCCTGCCTTATCTTTGCAGCTTCCTGATATTCCGGCGAATGAAAGCAGGCCAAAGCGGTTTCATAGTCCTTGAATTCCACCACGATATGCCGCGAACGAAGATTTCCCTGCATGGTTTCGTACTTGCCACCGCGCACAACGAATTTTGCCCCGAATTTCTCAAGGGCAATCGCGTTCTTCGCCAGATATTCCTTGTAAATCTCGGGATCTTTAACGTCGTTATGGGCTATCCAATATCCCCTGGCCATATTCTGCTCCTCTGACTGCTTATTGGCGCTTGCGTCATCGGGATGTCGCACAGTCAGGCTAGGGAAACAACCAGCGGTCCTTCTCGCCAACCCCCGGCGAAGTCCCTTTTGGAAAGGCCCGCTGTTTGGCGCCGGGCCTTTTTTGCCCGGCGTCCTTTTGTCTGGCAGCCGGAAATCGATATAGGTGAGCGCACCTTCAGCGGAGATTGGCAGGACTGCGTAATGAAACCTGTTTTACGCACCATCGCCATCTTCGCCATGGCGCTTTTGTCCGGACCCTG
The DNA here is from genome assembly GCA_945901195.1 of Rhizobium sp. Q54. Classification (GTDB taxonomy): domain Bacteria; phylum Pseudomonadota; class Alphaproteobacteria; order Rhizobiales; family Beijerinckiaceae; genus Terripilifer. The sequence goes on along the minus strand of CAMDKB010000340.1, from coordinate 1,207 downwards.
CCTTGCCCAGAAAGAACCATTCCAGTTCGTTGCTCTGGGCGACATGCCTTACAATATCCCCGATGATTACGGAAAGTTTGACCGGCTGATTGACCGCATCAACGTCCTGAAACCAGCCTTCAGCATTCACGTTGGAGATATAGTTTCGGGCCTTACCAAATGCAGTGAAGAGAATTTCACAAAGGTCAAAACCCGGTTTGATCGCTTCGCAGGCGCCCTCATTTATACCCCCGGCGATAACGACTGGACCGACTGCCACCGCCTCCTCATGGGCCGTTATGACCCCCTCGAACGTCTGGCCTATCTACGCAAACTGTTTTTCCCGGAAATCGGCAAGTCGCTGGGGGGCATGCCGCTGGCATTGGAAAATCAGTCGCTCGTCATGCCCGAAGCGTTTTCCAACTACATCGAAAATACGCGATTTCTTTACAAGAACGTCTGGTTCGCGTCAGCCCATGTGGTCGGCTCGCTGAACAATCATGATCCCGACCGGCCAGCCATGGTTGCCGAATACGAGGCGCGGGACAAGGCGAATATCGCCTGGATCGACGACGCCTTCAGGCTCGCTGGTCAATCATCGGCACTCGGGCTCGTCTTGTTCTGGCAGGCCAATGTTCATGCCACGCCCCGCCGCACGCCGGATGCTCCCTTTACGCCTCCGTTCCACAACACGATAAATGCCGTGGAGCGCGGCGCGGCGAAATTCAAACGCCCGGTGCTGGTCATCTATGGTGATTTTCATTTCTTCGAGGTTCAGCCATTCGTGAACCTCAAACGCGAACCTATCCCTGGCGTTACCAGGCTCCAGGTGTTTGGTGAGAAACACGTTCATGCGGTGCGCGTGCGTGTGGAACCGTCGAACCCTGCGCTCTTCGCCATCGAGCCCTTGATCGTTCCGGAAAATGGCCTGCCCTAGGCTCTGCAATTCACAAAATTGTAACAGGCGCGCCATCGTATTCGCACAATCCACCCTTATATGAATATCTATCGGAAGCGGCGGTCCCCCCAGACTGCTCCCGATGAGACGAGCGCCGGGCCGGATGTACGCCCGGCGTTTTGTTTTTGGATTCCTCGATCCAGCTTTAAGCCCACATCCACCGCTCACACTATGGCGTCCTGAATTTGTGCTACAATAGCTTCAGCTGCAGCGGCTGGATTGGCCGCCTGTGTTACAGGTCTGCCGACCACCAAGTAATCCGCCCCCTCG
>CAMDKB010000339.1 GCA_945901195.1 Rhizobium sp. Q54 | reverse complement strand
ACCGTGTGGCTGTCAGCGCAGCTTTCGCCGGTCCTGTCGCCGATGCACTGGCAGGGCTGGCCATCGGCGCGGTGATTTTCTACGGCAGTTGGCGGGTGACGGTGGCGCAGGCCGATGCTGGATCATTCTTTTCGTTCATGGCAGCCCTTTTGTTGGCCTATGAGCCGGCCAAACGACTCGCTCGTCTGAAGCTCGATATTCAGAACGGTCTCACTGGCGCCCGGCTGATTTACGAAATCATCGATATGCCCATGCCCGAGGCAGCCAGACCAGATTTGCCCGAGCTGAACCTTGGCGATGGACGTATCCAGCTCGAGGATGTCCAATTTCGTTACCGCGCCGACGATGCCGTACTCAGGGGCCTGAGTTTTGTTGCAGAACCCAGCATGACAACAGCGCTTGTGGGTCCTTCAGGCGGCGGCAAGTCCACGGTCATAGCGCTGATCCAGCGCTTCTATGATCCTGAAAGCGGCCGGGTCCTGATTGATGGGCAGGATGTCACGCAGGTACAGCTTGCATCCTTGCGCAAGCAAATAGCGTTTGTTTCCCAGGATGTTTACCTGTTCAAGGGGACAATTCGGGAGAACATCGCCATGGGCCGTGAAGGAGCCAGCGAGGCAGACATCGAGGCGGCCGCGAAAAAGGCCTATGCGCACGAATTCATCATGGGTTTTGCCACAGGCTACGATACGCCCGTGGGCGAGCATGGCGCGCAATTGTCAGGCGGGCAAAAGCAGCGCATTGCCATTGCCCGTGCGGTTCTCAAGAATGCGCCGATCATCCTTCTCGACGAGCCCACCGCCGCGCTTGATTCTGAATCCGAACGGATGGTCCAGGAGGCTCTGGACGCACTGCGCATTGGACGCACGACCATTGTCGTGGCCCATCGTCTGCAGACCATCGTCAACGCTGATAGCATCTGTGTGATCGACGAAGGCATCGTCGCGCAGATTGGTGTCCATGCCGAATTGATTGCGCAGGAAGGAACCTACAAAACGTATTTCGCCAGCCAGTTCGGCGAAAGTGTAGAGCCAATCAGACCGCAGGCTGCGGCGCGGTCCTGATAGCGCCTACCCCTGGACGCTCCTCGCGCATCTGGCCCTTCAGGACAATGCCGAAACTGATGGCCGTAGCGCCCAGAAGCGTGATCCACCACAATTGCAAGGTCGCCAGCCCCCAGAACGCAATGACAAGGATACAGGTTTCTCCAGCCAGGAGAAAAGCCGCGCCATTGCCTTCGATCCGTCCTGCGGCGACGAACGATCCGGCCACAACCGCTGCCACCAGTACAGCGCCTAAAGCGCCAAGTTCGAACCAGACTTCCAGCGCCAGTGTCGTAGGAATATTGACCGGCAGCAAGCCGCCGGCGGTAGCGCGGCCCAGCGTATTGTAGCCAAACCCTGTCAGCAGGCGGCCCGGTGACTCGCGCACAAGGTCAGCCAGTGCGGCCACAGGCTGTGCGAGGGAGGAGGGCACACCGGGAAATGTCGCGAGCCAATGGTCGGCGAGAATGAGCAGCGCGGGCGCACCGAGCAGGAGCAGCGCAAAAAAGGCGGCTAATATCCAGCTCATCCGCCTTGGATTTGCGGTCGACAGGGAAAACACCAACGCGCCTGCCGCCATGCCTGTCATCGCAGCAGGCGTCCAGACCGCGACTGCGGCGGAAGTGACGGCGACAGCCAGCGCACCGCCCCAGGCCCAACGCTCGCGTATGCCCAAGGCTGCCAAAGCGGGCCAGACCAGCAACACGAGGCCGACAGCAGCCCGTTCGAGTGTTGAAAGCTCCAGGTCGCCAGAGTTCGGAATTATTCCAGGCGCGACCAGCACCATCGCGGCAGCGGCGACAGCTGAAATGCCAGCGCCAATCGGCATCAGATTGAGATTGGAGATGCGGCTGCGGCCGGGCAAGGCAGCAATGACCACGAAGGCCAGTCCTATGGTTCCCAGGCATTTGGCAAGTTGTTCGAAAGCCGCCTTCACAAACGGCGTCCACAGCAGCGAAATCGCGATCCACAGACAAAGGGCAACCGCCGCGATCGCAACAGGCGTGGCCAGTGCGCGGCGAATATCGGCAAGAACCCTGTTGCCTGGGACAAGCGCCGCGCCGGCAAAAATGAGCCCTGCTCCCACAGGCATCAGTGTAAAAACAAGGCGGCGGGAATAGATTGCGGCCAGAGGCAGCGCGATCATCAGAACCGCCAGACCAAGGCGCATCAACAGTCCGCCGGCCTTGGCGGCCACATCTTCGGGCGAACGGTTCTGTCTGGATGCCATCTTGCGCTGTTGAACTTCCGGAACGACTGCCAGTTAAATCAATATCGCGGCAGAAACATAGATAGACCTACCATATACGCTGATCTGCAAGATGGCTGTAGGAAAGCCGCCACACTGTTGCAAAAACATCCCGCAGCCACATCGGGGAAGTGCTCCGGCAAAAAATATGCCTGTAAATCAGGAATTAGTCAGAGCGAGCAGGATCAACTCATCGCTTAGCTAGCGAGAATGCGCTGAACTTTGGATCAATCGTCGCGTGAAGGTGCTGGTCTGCGCTGCGCCTTGGTCTGGCCATGTAATTTTTTGCTGTCCAGCCGCCGTTTCTTTGACGCAAGCGTGGGGCGTGTCGCTTTGCGCGGACGCGGCGCGATCGCCGCATGGCGGATCAACTCGACCAGCCGTTCGAGCGCGTCAGCGCGGTTGCGATCCTGGGTCCGGAAACGGTCGGCGAACAAAACGATCACGCCTTCCTTGGTCATGCGCCGCCCGGCAAGCCTGGCGAGCCGTTCGCGTATGGCGTCCGTGAGGTTGGTCGACTGCGCAGCATCGAAGCGCAATTCGACCGCAGTTGCGACCTTGTTGACATTCTGCCCGCCGGGGCCGGAGGCGCGCACGAAACTCTCAATGATCTCGCTGTCGTCAAGGCTGATGGTGCGCGTGACAGGGATCATCCCGGCAACTTTCCGTCTAGCTCAGGACTGCGAAAACATCCTCGCCCCGGATATCGACTTTGAAAGTGCGAATGGCGACGCTGCAGGGCGGCTGCCGGGCTTCCCCTGATGGAATGTGAAAAGAGCCGAAATGCATGGAGCATTCTATCTCGTCACCAATGACCTCGCCTTCCGCGAGGCTGGAGAGCCCATGGCTGCAGCGGTCTTCAGTGGCGTAGAATTTGCCATCGAGATTGTAGACGGCGATATCGCCGTCCTTGCGCTCGACGCGGCGCGCGTTTCCTGGAGCAAGATCCCCTGTTTTGCAGAGAAACACCAAATTATCGTTCGGCAAGGCGCGCTCCCTGGGTGAATGCGGGTATGGCCGCAGAAATAGGCAGCTACGGTCAGGAGAGCAAGGCGAAACATTCCTGCTGGATTTTCTCGCCCGCAGGATTTTTCTGCCCTTCAGGCGGATTTCGAGCTGGCTGCGATTGCTACGGCCTCGAATTGGTCGATCAGTTTTTTCAGCCGCTTCTGTGCGCGTGACGGACCAAAAGCCTTCATCAACATTTGCGTCAGCGCGCTTCCCTCAAACTTGTATTGGGTCGTTATTTCAGTACCTCCTGGGTGATTCTTCAGGATCGCCATGCCCGAAAATGCGCTGGGGCCAACAAACGGCTTGTAGCTGCCACGAAAGAATCGCAGCGACACATTGGGCACAACATCGGTCAGCGTGATCGTGCCCTTCGAGACGCGCTTCAGCGGACCGATCTTGTAGTTCACCGAAATCCGGAAGCGATTGTCCGTATCCCGGTCGAGCCGGTCGCACCCTTCGACGTACTGACGCAGGATCGCCGGATCCTGCATCGCGCGCCAGAGGACCGGGCGGGGCAACCGAATGATCGTTGTTTGTGAGGCGCTTTCGACGGCCATGCGGGCAATAGTCCTGTTCGGATACCAAATTTGAAAAAGATGATGCCCGCAAGGAATAGCCGCTGATCCCACTTGCATCAATCCTCAGGGACGGCGAGTCGCAGGAAGCCTGTTCAAAACGCCAGGCCGCCAAGCATATCGCCGACGGCCCGCTTCGTTTGTCGTAAGGAAAGCCGGAACGCTTACCCGCGGTTTTGTCGGGTATAGCCTACCGGATCGATCAAGGTTCCGCTCGCAAGACGGATGCGGCGAAGCTGGGAAAATGCGTCGTGCGGCACCAGAATGGCGACGACGTCGGCATTCTTGATGGCCATGTCCAGGTCTGACAGGTGAACGTGATCAAGCTGATGCAATTCGCGCGGCAATTGCTCGACATGTGGCTCGACGACATGCAGATTTGTATAGCCTGCGTGGGCTAGTTCGCGAACGATTTCGACCGCCGGGCTTTCGCGGAGATCATCGACATTGGGCTTGTAGGAAAGTCCGAGCAACGCGATCTTGGTGGCCTTGTTATTGCCGGCTGCATCCTCAATCTGTTCAACGACGCGCAGCGGCTTGCGATCATTGACCTCGCGCGCAGTGCGGATAAGCGGCGTGATCTCTGGAGCCATTTCATGAATGAACCAGGGATCAACGGGAATGCAGTGCCCGCCAACGCCTGCGCCTGGCGCCAGAATATTCACACGCGGATGCAGGTTGGCGATGTCGATGACTTCCCATACGTCGACGCCGATCCGCTCGCAGAGCATTGAAAGCTCATTGGCGAAGGCGATGTTCACATCGCGGAAGGAATTCTCCGCAAGCTTGGAAAGTTCGGCGGCGCGTGCATCGGTGACGCGAAGCGTGCCGGTCACGAAGCGCGAATAGAGTGCACGGGCGGCTTCGCCGCTGCGACGATCAAGACCACCAAGCGTGCGCGAATTTTCAATCAGTTCCTGAATCGCCGCGCCGGGCAGAACACGTTCCGGGCAATAGGCCATCATCACGTCCGAACGGCCGGGAACCTTGTTGGGGAGGCTGAGATCAGGACGCATTTCAGAGAGAATTTCGGCCGCCTTGTCAGTCGTGCAAACCGGTGAGGTGGATTCGATCACAATGAGATTACCCGCCTGCAGCACCGGGGCGATGGAGCGGATAGCGCTGAAGACATAGCTGATACCATCTCCCTTGATGCGTGACTCGTTCTGGCTATCCAAATCAGTCGGTGTCTGATTCATTCGTGGCGAACGAGGAGGTTCGTCATGTCTTTGCCTATTCCCCTGCGCGCGGATTTCGACGCGAAAACGCTTCGGAGTTTGGCG
>CAMDKB010000338.1 GCA_945901195.1 Rhizobium sp. Q54 | reverse complement strand
CGTGTTGGGGCGTGAGCGGCCCAGCCTCTTCCCGCAACATCGGGAAAAGAAATCCTTGAACGTGATACCAGGTGTTTGATAGCGTCTCGCGTAGAGGCATTTCCGCGCCCTGTTTCGGCGGATGATTCGTCGTGGAAACATCGTGCGCGACACGGCCGCGGAAGCCTCGGTCTATTGCCCTTCAAAGTGAAAAATTCCGCATGAGATCGCGGTTTTGCAAGTGGCTCTTACTTATAAATATTTACGCCCGTAACGGAGCGCCTTTACGCAAATTATTTTGATTTATGTCAATACTACAGAAACAGCGACCCGAAAAGCTGAGCCATGGAGGATGTTTTTTCAGGGCTTAGTTGAAAGTCGCAGCGCGCAATTCAGCAATCTCTTGAAGCATAAGAATAACGCCCAACTCAAAATTCAGGCCGCTTTCGCGGCCTGAACTTTTGTTGGTTGAGCAAAGTGACTTCTTAGAAGTCCATTCCACCCATGCCACCGCCGCCTGGCATCGGAGGCATTGCAGCTTCCTTCTTCGGCTTGTCGGCGATCATGGCTTCCGTCGTGACCAGGAGGCCCGATACGGAGGCTGCATCCTGCAGCGCCGTGCGAACAACCTTGGCCGGGTCAACGATTCCGGCTGCCAGCATGTCGACATATTCGCCGGTCTGCGCATTGTAGCCATAGGTCTGCGACTTGTTCTCGATGATCTTGCCCACAACGATCGAGCCTTCACCACCGGAGTTTTCGACGATCTGGCGGATCGGCGCTTCGAGTGCTTTCGACACGATGTTGATGCCGGCCTGTACGTCGGCGTTGTCGCTCTTGAGCTTTGCGACAGCAGCCTTCGCGCGCAGCAGTGCAACACCACCGCCCGGTACGATGCCTTCTTCCACCGCAGCGCGGGTGGCGTTCAGCGCATCATCAACGCGATCCTTCTTTTCCTTCACTTCGACTTCGGTCGCGCCGCCGACGCGGATTACCGCGACGCCGCCTGCGAGCTTGGCCAGACGTTCCTGCAGCTTCTCACGGTCGTAGTCCGAAGTGGTCTCTTCGATCTGCGCCTTGATCTGCGTGATGCGGCCCTCGATGTCCTTCTTCTTGCCAGCGCCGTCGACAATGGTGGAATTTTCCTTGTCGATACGGATCTTCTTGGCGCGGCCGAGCATGGCGAGCGTAACGCTCTCCAGCTTGATGCCAAGGTCTTCGGCTATCATCTGGCCGCCCGTCAGGATGGCGATGTCTTCCAGCATGGCCTTGCGGCGATCACCGAAGCCCGGCGCCTTGACGGCGGCGATCTTCAGGCCACCACGCAGCTTGTTGACGACGAGCGTCGCGAGGGCTTCGCCTTCGACGTCTTCAGCAACTATCAGTAGCGGTTTGCCAGTCTGTACGACAGCTTCGAGAACCGGCAGCATGGCCTGCAGCGAGGACAGCTTCTTTTCGTGGATGAGGATGTAGGGGTCTTCCAGCTCGGCGATCATCTTCTCGGCATTGGTGATGAAGTAAGGCGAGAGATAGCCACGATCAAACTGCATGCCTTCAACGATGTCCACATCGGTGTCGAGGCTCTTGGCTTCTTCAACCGTGATGACGCCTTCGTTGCCGACTTTCTGCATCGCGTTGGCGATCATCTGGCCGATCTTGGCGTCGCCATTGGACGAAATCGTGCCAACCTGTGCGACTTCCGAAGTGTCCTTGACCTTTTTGGAACGGCTTTTGATATCCGCTACAGCGGCTTCAACGGCCATATCGATACCGCGCTTGAGATCCATCGGGTTCATGCCGGCGGCGACATATTTCGCGCCTTCACGGACGATGGCCTGGGCCAGGACGGTTGCGGTGGTGGTGCCATCGCCAGCCGTGTCGTTGGTCTTGGAGGCGACTTCGCGCACCATCTGCGCGCCCATGTTCTCGAACTTGTCTTCGAGTTCGATTTCCTTGGCGACGGTGACGCCGTCCTTGGTGATGCGGGGAGCGCCGAACGACTTGTCGATAACGACATTGCGGCCCTTGGGGCCCAGAGTGACCTTCACCGCATTGGCGAGAATGTCGACACCGCGCAACATGCGCTCACGCGCATCGGCGGAAAATTTTACTTCCTTGGCTGCCATTTTTGAGATTCCTTGAAGTTGATGGATTGCGAAGTGTGAGTGGCGATTAGCGATTGGCGAATAGATCTGGAATTGCGCAAACGAACAGGATGAACCCAGTTCGCTATTGGCTTTTCCCTATTCGCTCTCGCCCTCAGCCGATCACGCCCATGACATCGGATTCTTTCATGATCAGGAGCTCCTGACCGTCGATTTTGACTTCCGTGCCGGACCATTTGCCGAAAAGGACCTTGTCGCCCTTCTTCACATCAAGCGGAACAAGCTTGCCACTTTCGTCGCGGGCGCCGGGGCCTACGGACACGACTTCACCCTCCTGGGGCTTTTCCTGGGCGGTATCGGGAATGATGATGCCGCCTTTGGTCTTCTCTTCGCTGGTGACGCGCTTGACGACAATGCGGTCGTGCAGGGGACGAAACTTCATTGTACATATTCCTGTCGGTTTTGGCGGTTCGACGCGAAAATCCGGTTCGCCCGGACCACCTGTCTGCCTACTTGAAAGCTGTTAGCACTCTATAAGGAGGAGTGCTAACAGTCGGCGATGGAAATAAGGGCTGGGCCCATGCCTGTCAAGCACTTCGCCCGTCAGAAAATTGGGGCTGGATTGAAATGGTTAATGCCGGGACGAAAATGACAGGGGCTGGCGGATCCCTCCACCAGCCCCTGCAATCGTTTTCAGGCTTGCTCAGGCCAGCGCGCCCTTGACCCTGTCTGGCGTGAAGGGAAGATTACGCAGCTTGTGGCCCGTAAGCGCCAGGAAGGCGTTGGCGATGGCCGGCGCGACGCCTGGCAGGCCCAGTTCTCCACCCGGCAACGGTATTTCCCCGCTGCGGATGATTTCGACATGAACAGCCGGCGTCTCGCTCAGTCGCAGGATTTCATAATCGTTGAAGTTGTGCTGCTCGACCGCGCCACCTTTCAGTGTGGCGCGTTCCTTAAGAGCCGCGCTGAGGCCGAACAGGAGGCCGCCTTCGATCTGCGCGGCGAGATTGCGCGGCTGGATGGGCAGCCCGACATCGGCGGCGCACCAGAGATTGTGCACTTTCAGCTTGCCGCTGGCCCTGTCGACGGAGATTTCCGCGACCGTCCCGGTCATGGAATAGCCAATCGGCGGAAGTCCGTATTTCGCGAAGGCGATGCCGAGCGCCGTGCCTTCGCGCTTGCGCTTGAATTCCGCCATCTCGGCAACGCGTTCGATGACTTTCTTCGCGCGCGCGTCCTTCAGAAGACTTAGCCGGTACTCGACCGGGTTCGCATTGGCGGCCAGCGCCAGTTCGTCGATCATCGCCTCGATAGGGAAATTGTTGTGCCCCGAGCCGATGCCGCGCCACGAGGACGTGCGTGCGCCGCGTTCCTCGTAGATGTGTTCGCCGAGTTGCGCGGGTATGTCGTAGAAGGGCGCATCCGCTCCGTGCGTGACAATGTGATCGACGCCCTTCTGCGCATCCATGCGCGGCTGTCCGTAGAGGAATGGTACGATAGTGTCCGCTGCCAGCCGGTGACGCCAGCCAACGGGCTTCCCGTTCGTGTCGAGGCCCACTTCGATCTTTTGAGCCGTCATCGGACGCAGGCGCGCATTGGCGATATCGTCCTCGCGACTCGCGATCAGCTTCACAGGCTTGCCTGTGGCCTTAGAGAGATGCACCGCATCGACGGCATATTCGACGAAGGCGCGCCGGCCGAAGCCGCCGCCCATCTGCATTTGGTTCAGTTTCACCTTGTCCGGAGCCAGCCCCGCGATTTTCGCCGCCTGATCGCGCGCCATGGTGGACCATTGCGTGCCGCACCACAGTTCGACGCCATCGCCTGTCACGGACGCGACGCAGGCCATGGGCTCCATCTGCGCGTGATAAAGATAGTCCGTCGTGAACACGCCGGAGAGCGTCTTTGCAGCGCTGGCGATGGCCGCCTGCGCGTCGCCGACATTACGGAAAGCGACGACCTTCTGCGCGGGATCGTTCACATGCGCGATATATTCTTTCAGGGCTTCGTCCGAGTTCGTCTTCGATCCCGGCGCATCGCGCCATTGCGCCTTCAGCGCCTGCCGTGCCGCGAACACCTGCGCAATCGAAGCGCCTACAATGCCGACGCCATGATCGAAACTGAAGACCCCTGCAATCCCTGGCATCTTCTTCAGGTCTTCAGCGTTGATTGAGGCCGGGCCAGAATCGCGCACAGCCGCCGGAACCATCGTGCCGTACAGCATGTCGGGTACGGTAACGTCGATCGCATAAAGGACAGCGCCCGTGGATTTGTCGGCTATGTCGATGCGCTGCACGTCCTTGCCGATCAGCCGGAATGAAGCGACAGGTTTCAACTGGTCCGGCTTGATCTCCGGCAGCTTTTCTGGTGCCTTGGCGGAGGCAGCGATCTCCCCGTACGACAGCCTTCGGTTCGAAGCCTTGTGCACGACGAAGCTAGGCTCGGTCGTGAGTTCGCCCGCTGGCACATTGAGGCGTGTCGCAGCCGCATCGATCAGCACCTGCCGCGCCTGCGCGCCCGCGATGCGTGCCGGCATCCAGAACCCGCGCAAGGTCAGGCTCGCGACCACCATCTGCGTGCGCAGGATCGGGTGATTATATGCATCCGCGACGGGAGCGGACTCGACTTTCACTTTCGACCAGTCGGCATCGAGTTCTTCGGCGATGATCAGCGGCAGCGAAGTATTTACACCTTGGCCCATTTCGAGCGCGGGGGAAATGATCGTCACAGTGCCGTCGGCGGCGATGCGCACGAAGGCATTGATCGTGTTGCTCGCCGCTTGCGCCTGCGATTGCGAAGTCGCATCGAGGCCAAAGGCGAATGCGAAGGAAAGACCGGCAGAGCCGGCCATGAAGCCGCGGCGGCTGATCTCCGGCTTTGTGAATGTTGCGGTCATGGATCAGCCCTCCTTCGCAGCGCGTTCGATGGCGCGTATCGCAGTCGGGCGCCCGACGCTTCGATCGCCTCGCGCACGCCTGGAATCTTGTGCGCCGGCAGGTTGTCCATGATGACGATATCATCGACGCTCAATGTCGGCGCCAGCACCTGCTCGACATAGGCGATGAACGTTGCTCCATCCAT
>CAMDKB010000337.1 GCA_945901195.1 Rhizobium sp. Q54 | reverse complement strand
GCACCGCTGACGTCCCAATCAAAATAGTCGCCAGTGAAAACACCGTGAGAAAAGCATTCGTTACGGCCGCCATGAAAGCAGTTCGCCATGAAGGACAGGTTGTTGGCGATTGTGGCATGACGGACGCGCTTGCGCGGGCTGTTCGGATCGGGGACCTTGCCCAGAAATCCATCCATCTCCGTTGTCAGAGTTTTGAACTTGTTGGTCGCAATGCCCCCGATAGTTGCAGGCAGCTTCTCGATCCCCCAATCGCCGCAAAGACTGTCCACCTGAATAAGCCATTCGACAGCCACTTCGGCGTCGCGCTTCGCGTAATCCTCGAATTGGATTGGATGTCGTTCCTGCACAATGTCCATGCGGGCGATGCCCGGTATCAGGACGCCCCGTTCGTCAGTAACATCTGGCAGGGAGAGCTTATCAAAACCGAGGATGTTGCCGAGCGCCTTAAGACTTCCTGCACCCGCAGGCGCGATCAGTCTCGTATCGCGCAGGGTGATACTGACCGGGATATCCTTGCGCCGCCATGGCTTGACGCTGAGCACGTAGGGGTTGCCGATGGTCGTGTAGGTCTTGCGAACGCCGTCGAATTTCTTCTTCAGCGCATCAAAATTCCTGAAGCCGGGCAGATCGGCGCGGGAGAAGTGAGCGCAAATGATCAGCTTGAGCTTATTATTCGATGTTGCGTCGTCGACCCGTTTCCGGTCCAGCATCCCGTTTGCGACCGCTACATGGATAGCCTTGGCGATGAACGTACCGAAAGCAAGGCGATGCTTCGGACCGGCCCCCTCGGTATAGATGATGCCGCTCTTACGCGCTTCGGTGGATGGCTGATAAAAACTGACGGAATAGCAAAGGACGTGATTGCCCGACTTGATGTCGGCTGCGCGGTCGCGGAGTTCTGATAGAACTTCGGCGTTTTCGCTGTTGTCCACACGGACAAACTCAGTGTCGAACCCAATCACAAGATCGGCGCACGCGAGCCTCATTTTCTGGCGAGCCATGCCGCTGTCAGGGCTGCAGCGTCATATTGAACGGGACTATCCTCGCCGTCCCGCGTCTTGCAGATGGCCCATTGAATCGCCTTCGCGACCGCTTCATCGCGCGCTCGGAGTTCAACGGCATTCAGAGTTCCCGAATAGCTCGGTTCAATGGCCGCGCGGATTTCAGCCGACGTGTAGCCTTTCCGCACCAAGGCCGTAACAGCCCCGACCATCGTGTAATGCCGAGTGCCTGCTGACGCGCCATGCACGCAATCAGCGGCGACCTTCAGCGGGTCTTCCTCAGTCCTGTTCAGAAGCGACAAGATCTCGCCAGTCAGGCTGGTGCCGCTTGCACCGCCGAGGAGAGAGTGGCCTTTGTCGTAGAACCGCTTTGTTGTCTCGCACAGCGGCTCCATCTTAGCCTTGAATGGATCCAGCATCGACTGCGAAATAATAGGCAGGTCAGACGGTGAGACATCCTCCGGCCGGGCTTCAATCCATCGATACGGCTGTCGAGTGTCTGGGTGGACGCCATAGAGAACAACCTGTCCGCTATGCCGATAAAGTTCATAGCCGCCGAAAGCTCTTCCGCCGGGATCGAGGCCTACCGCGGCCCGATAGAACAACATGCTCTTTGGCGCTTGTCCCACCCGCACGAGTGGCGTCGCCCCAAGCGTCTCGTTGGCGATGTTCAGTGCACGCGCGCTCTTGGCTGGATCGAGGAAATCGAGATCAACAGCGATGACGGCATCAGGGCCCGACACGAGGCCAATGCCCGCACCCGGGTATAGCTTTCTCCATCGGTTAATTTCAAAGTCCGTAGGCTCCGACTGGGAGTAGGCCTCCCAGCCGTTATCGATTGGACGCTTGCCCGGATTGTGCAGCGGTATGACGCTCTTCCAGCCCATGTCGCGCAATTTTGGGGCAAGGGACACAAACATTTTATGCAGCTCGATCAAAGGCAACTACACGATTGATCGTATTGATGCCCGCTCCACTGCGCGTGACTTTTACACGCAGCTCGCTGCCGACGAGAGCTTCTGCGATCTCGTTCGGATCGGTCATGCCGTCTTTAACGTCGGCCGCCCGCGTAAGCTTCGCAAGATTGCGCAGTCCCTCGCGGATTTGCGTTGCGGACTTCGACGTCGAGATTGCCGCCAATGTAAGCCACGAACGCTCCGGCGAAACGATCTCACCGTTATCCGTCAGGATCTCAAAAGTGACGGTCAGCCGCAGTGCCTCGTCCCCGTCGATGACACTCGCGTCGGCGACAGTGGCGTCGTACATTCCCGGCGGGAGGATGGTGCCGATGGGCTGGCTAAGATCCACCGGGCCCCACTTCGGGGGCGGTGGTGTGGTGCTCTTTGGCTCATTCATGTCTTTGCTCCAATCCCCGAGAGTTGGTCAGCCATCAGCGAGTGGGGAGAGGCCACGCTTGGGCTTTGAGAAGTGCTATTTTTGGAAAGCCGGAAGTCGTTCATCGACTTAAGCCGCGGATAGCCGTCAGGGACCGCGCGGTTTGTCGAAGCGTTGCGGCAGCTGCCACAACTTAAGTGGGTTGACGCTGGAGGCGGACGTGCGAAACGCCCGGCATCCATGATCGGGGTGCAACGGTTAGACTTCGAGTGATGGGGGAAGTTGCGCATTTGGGCTCGCTTGACTGCGAACCGCCGATTGCGAAGGCGACTAGAAATCGCTATAAATGTTGTGTTCCATGACAACATTCAGCGCCCGGGCCGTCCTTTCACAAGGGGGGCTCGGGTTTCTACTCGGTTGCAGCTGGAGAATTGATGGTGTGCATGGAAACCTCCATGCCGCCCAACAAAGGCTGGAAATTGCACCGCATTTATGCTAGGTGTTCGTGTGTCAAACTGAACCCCCATGCCTGCGATGCGCCGTCCCAGCTCTGGGGCGGCGTTTTACTTTGAGAAAGTTGGCTTAGTGGAGGACAGGGGACGCATCAGCGTCATTGTCGGCTCGGTTGCAAGCCTCTGTCTGACCGCTTCCAAGTCGAACCGCCTGTGGCCCGAGGGCAGGGCGATGCAGGGAATGTTTCCTTCTCTCGCCAGCCGGTTGACGGTTGATTTTGTGAGGCCCAGATTCTTCGCCAGTTTGGAGCTTCTGATCATGATCAGCCCTCCTGACAGGAGAGCAGGCGTTCCGCTTCGCCCGCGGGCACAAGGCGGCGGCGGCCGATACAAACCGTACGAATTTTGCCCTGTCTGACCAGCACATAGAATGTTGATCTGCAGAAGCCCATCGCGCGACAGAAATCGTCAACGCGGTAAGCGCGGACGGGTGGATTGTATTGAAGCCGTTCTTTTGGGGTATATTCTTTCCCGGTACTCATTGGCGAACCTCGCGCACAACCATGATCTCGCCGAAGCGAGTGATGATGTGCTGCCGGATGACGCCACCGGGGAGTTGTGCAGCCACTCGAGTCTTCGCCGCTGAGGCCTGATCCACTCCGAGGGACCACGAATCGAGTTAACGTAGTTTAGCATAGTCGAGTGCTGATATCCAGTGCTGACCGATTGATCAAAGCGGTTTTTTGTGAATAGAAAACTGAAAATTCCTAAGAACTTGACCGCACGAAGCGCACAACATTCGTGGTCAAGACCCCTTCGCAGTGATCCGCCCATGCTGTCATCAATGCGCGGCGCTTTTCGAGAGCATCGCCACGGCGATATGCTTGTTCGGCTTTATCGCCAACGACGTGGGCGAGTGCTGCTTCGGCAACATCGCGCTCGAAATGGGTTTCATCACCAGCCCAGTCCCTGAACGAAGATCTGAAGCCATGCGCCGTCACTTTTTCATTCATGCGCGACAGGACTTTTTGGCACGCGATGTGGCTGAGAGGCTTTCCGGGCCGTTGTCCGAAAAATACATAGTTGCTGGTCCGAATTGCGTTCAGCTTTTGTAGGATTTCGAGAGTGCGATCGCAAAGAGGAACACGATGCACGCGGCCTCCCTTCATGCGCCGGGCGGGGATCACCCAGAGGCGCTTATCGAGATCGAACTCTGTCCATTCTGCATTCAAAACTTCGTTGGTTCGCGTAGCGGTCAAAATTACGGATTCCAGCGCCAAGGACGAAATTGTTTCCTGTGTCCGCAAACGCGCAATGAAAGAAGGGACATCTGCATATGCCATCGCTGCGTGGTGGCTGCGCTCGATCTTCGGACGCTTCGGCAGCAGGCTCTCCAGATGTCCTCTCCACGCTGCAGGATTGTCTCCCTGACGGAGCCCCTTGGCCCGGGCCGCGTTCAGTATTAGCTCGATACGGTTGCGGACCCGATTGGCCGTTTCCGGCTTGCTAGACCATATAGGCGTAAGCACCGCTAGCACCCTAGCCGTGTCGACTTCCTCGACGGGGACCGACCGAAGCAGCTGCGCATAGTTTGTCAAGGAGGAGCGCCATTGATTTTCGCTCTTTCCGTTTCGCCATGAGGATGAGCGGGCCCGGATATATTCTTCCGTCACTTCGCCAAAGGTCATCCGCGCTGCATCGGCAGCCTTTGCGTTGCGTCTTGCCTCCACTGGATTAATGCCGTTGCGCACGGCTCTGCGGAGCGCCTCTGCCTTTTCCCGAGCCTCCGCTAGTGTTGTGCTGCTGCCTCCCGCGCCGGTCTCGCTGACGCACCCGTCGAACGTGAAACGGAAGACCCATTTGCGGGTGCCTGAGGGGCTCACAATCAAGTAGAGGCCTGCGCCGTCGCCGTACCGACCCGCCTTCTTCGTTGCTGCCTCTCTTGCTGTCAGTTTACCGGCCATCGCAGGCTCCAAGGTCTTACAATTGGTCTTACAATTTGTGCTGGATATTAGCGCACACTGGTGCACATGGGTAGTCATAATATGCTGAAATATCGCTAAAATATTGATCGTTTTACGTCGATCCTGCCCGATCTGGTCTTATGATGGGCGGTCCGCCACTCCGACCATTCTCTTCTTTTGCTGAAATTGTTGTTCCACAGGCCGGCCTGGCGGCGCGCCTCATCGCGTGTGCCGGAACGGATACATGAATTGCTCAGTATAGCCATTCGGTACTTCTTCGGGCACGCCGTAACCCGTGGGCCACAGGGCAATCGGGTGAAGAAGTCCGTGACAATCTGGTGAAAGGCTGAATCTGTCGCGGTCCACTGATTCTTGAGGTGGAGCACGACGATGGCGCATGATGGACTGGACTTCGCGGCGGCTGTTGAG